>JANPAT010000088.1:0-3439 GCA_031430075.1 Chitinophagaceae bacterium
TCAGCTAATGAGCCTGTTGCATTATAATTATAGCTTGTGATATTGCTTGCTAATGCAGGTCCAAATCCATTACTTCCCGTTCCAAAATCTTCTTTAAAAATAGTTGTTGCAACACACTGAGAAAATATTTTAGAAACCACAAAAGTTTGAAAAACAATTAAAATAAAAACACCCCTGAACACACAATTCCTCATAAAGAATTTTATTTTTTTGTTGAATATTCATCATGCAACACATACCATCCAAATAAAGATAATCCAAAAGCAATAGGAATAAAAATAACAATGATAATTATCCATGGCAAAGGTTTATTAATATCTAGTTTGCCCTGTAGATTAATATTTTGTATAGCACCAAAAATTAAGGCAACAATGGCAACAACCGAAATTAAAATCCAAACAACACCTAAATATTTTTTAATTGTTTTAAGCATCTTGTTTTTTATTTAAATATAATAAGCCAATTATAAAACATACAGTTGCAACCCCAATAGGATACCATAAACCACTTAAGTAATTGCTACTCGGACTTAAAGTAATTAATGTTGCAATAAAAGGCACTAGCCCACCAAAAACACCATTACCAATATGATAAGGCAAGCTCATGCTGGTATATCTAATTTTTGTTGGAAATAGCTCAACTAAAAATGCTGCAATGGGCCCATACACCATGGTTACAAACAAAACCAATATAAATAATAATCCAATAAACTTAAATTGAAATGAGGACGAAAGTGTAATGATTTTTTTTGTTTCAAGTAATTTAATATTATCAAGTTTTTTAGTTTCTTGTGAAAAAGTTTCTTTCAACAAAAGCTTAGAACTATCTGTATAAACTGCACTTGTTGTTTTTATAATTAAAGAATCTGTAGGTTGATGTTCATTAATCTTTTTTTCAATTTTAATGTTTGATAAAACTTCGGTTTTATTTCTAACATCTGCATAACTATAAAATGTTTTAAAAATTGGTCTATAACAAATAATAGCCAATAACATACCTGTAAGCATAATAGATTTTCTGCCAACTTTATCACTCAACCAACCAAAGAAAATAAAAAATGGCGTTGCTAAAACCAATGCAATTCCAAGCCAAGTATTGGCTTGAGTAGATTCTATACCACATGTTTTTAATAAAAATGTTTGTGCATAAAATTGACTGGTATACCATACCACACCCTGCCCCATTGTTGCACCAAATAAAGCCAATAAAACAAGTTTTAAATTTTGCTTTTTTCCAAAACTTTCTTTAATTGGATTAACAGAAGTTTTTCCTTCAGATTTTAGCTCTTTAAACATGGGGCTTTCCTGCATTTTCATTCTAATAATGATAGAAACAATTACTAATACAATGCTGAATAAAAAAGGCAATCTCCAACCCCAACTATTAAAATCTTCTTTACTTAATATTTTTTGTAAACTAATAATTACAATTAATGAAAGCAATAAACCCAGTGTGGCTGTGGTTTGTATCCAACTGGTATAAAATCCTCTTTGATTTTTTGGAGCATGTTCTGCCACATAAGTTGCAGCACCACCATACTCTCCTCCTAAAGCCAATCCTTGTAATAATCGTAATATCAAAATTAAAAAAGGTGCAAGTGCAAAATTTTCATAAGTGGGTATACAGCCAATTAAAAAAGTGCTTAACCCCATAATAACCAGGGTTAATAAAAAAGTATGTTTTCTACCAACAATATCTCCTAATCTTCCAAAAACCAATGCACCAAAAGGTCTTACAATAAAGCCTGCAGCAAAGGTTGCCAATGTTGCTAAAAAAGCTGTTGTAGGATTGGTTGAAGGAAAAAATTTTTCAGAAATTATTGTTGCCAAACTTCCAAAAATGTAGAAGTCATACCACTCAATTAAAGTGCCAAGAGATGATGCTGAAATAACTTTCCAAATACCTTTAGTTTGGGTTGACATATTTTTAATAGATATGAGAGGCCAACATACTACATAAAAATGTATCAACAAAAAATCAATACCTTAACTTTATGTCCCTAAAAAATTAATTTACTCATGTGTGTTCCATATCAGATAAAATCTTTTGAGCAATATCAATCAGCCTATAAAAAAAGTATAGAGCAACCAGAAATTTTTTGGGCCGAAATTGCGGAGCATTTTGTTTGGAAAAAAAAGTGCCTGCCTGCCGGCGAGGCAGGGAATAAAGTTTTAAATTGGAATTTTACAGAGCCCAAAATAGAATGGTTTGCAGGTGCTACTTTAAACATCACAGAAAATTGTATTGACAGACATTTGGCTACACAAGGCGAAAAGGCTGCAATTATTTGGGAGCCCAATCATCCCGATGAAAGAGTTCGTGTTGTTACCTACAATCGTTTACATAAAAGGGTTTGCCAGTTTGCACAAGTTTTAAAAAACAATGGAGTTAAAAAAGGAGATCGTGTTTGTATTTATATGGGCATGGTACCAGAATTGGCTTATGCTGTTTTGGGATGTGCAAGAATTGGAGCCATTCATTCTGTAATTTTTGGAGGCTTTAGTGCTCAAAGTATTGCTGATAGGTTAGAAGATGCTCAAGCAGAATTTATTGTTACTTGTGATGGTGCTTATAGAGGAGAAAAAGTGATTCCTTTAAAATCTGTTATTGATGATGCTTTGATAGGAAATAAAGTAGTGAAAAAAGTAATTGTTTATACAAGAACAAGAACACCAGTATCTATGATTAAGGGAAGAGATATTTGGTGGGAAGATGAAATGGATTTTGCAGAAACACAATTAGAAGAAAATGGTGGAATTAATTTTCCTGCAGAAGAAATGGATGCAGAAGATCCTTTGTTTATTTTATATACTTCTGGTTCTACTGGTAAACCCAAAGGTGTTGTTCATTCCAGTGCTGGGTACATGGTTTGGACGAATTATACTTTTATCAATGTGTTTCAATATCAACCAGAACAAATTCATTTTTGCACAGCCGATATTGGTTGGATAACTGGGCATAGTTATATTGTTTATGGTCCTTTAAGTGCTGGGGCAACTTCTGTTATGTTCGAAGGCATTCCTACTTTTCCTAATGCAGGAAGATTTTGGGATATTATTGATAAGCATCAAGTAAATATTTTATACACAGCCCCAACAGCAATTAGAAGCTTAATGAGTTTTGGAACAGCCCCACTAGAAGGAAAAAATTTATCCTCACTCAAAGTTTTAGGAACTGTTGGAGAACCTATTAATGAAGAAGCTTGGCATTGGTATGATGAGAATATTGGTAAGAAAAAATGTCCAATAGTAGATACTTGGTGGCAAACAGAAACAGGCGGTATTTTAATTTCAAATATTGCAGGTGTTACACCTTCAAAACCAAGCTGGGCAACATTGCCAATGCCTGGAGTAGAACCTGTTTTAGTTGATGAAAACGGAAAAGAAGTTACCGAAAAAGATGATCTTGGCATGTTAAAAGGAAATCTTTGTATTAAATC
>JANPAT010000089.1:0-2019 GCA_031430075.1 Chitinophagaceae bacterium
AAAAAATCACTGGCTTCTGCAAACTGATTTGTTGTGCTATTGATAACAGCTTCAAACTTGGCTTCTTCTTTTTTCAGTTGTTCTTCAAACAAAGAAAAAAGTACTACTGCACCAGCACCAGCATCTTCCATTTTAATAATATTATTTACATCTTCAGACAAAGTGCAGGCTGAAACCACAATTGGTGATTCTAATTCTAAGCCCATGTAGGTTGTTCTAATATCCATAAAATAATTTTTTTATTAAGTAATAGGTACAAAATCACTAGCTTTTTTTGTTGCTAATTCTTCATAATTTTTCCACCTCAAATTTACCAATTCTTGTGCAAGACTCATTAACTCTTGAGCAACTTCTGGATTACTTTGAGTAAGCACTTTATATCGTAATTCTTTGTATGCAAAATCTTTTAATGGAAGGGTTGGTCTAATAGAATCAAGTATAAAAGGATTTTTATTTTTCATTCTTAAAATTGGATTATATCTCAACAAAGGCCAATAGCCACTAGCAACTGCATTGTTTTGTTGAGTGAGTCCATCTTTTAAATCATAGCCATGAGCAATACAATGACTATATGCTAAAATTAATGAAGGGCCATCATAAGCCTCTGCTTCTCTCATTGCTAATAATGTTTGTTGAGGATTTGCTCCAAATGCAATTCTAGCAACATAAACATTACCATAAGAAATGGCCTGCATGGCCAAATCTTTTTTGCCTCCACGTTTTCCTGCAGCTGCAAATTTTGCTGTTGCTGCTGTTGGTGTAGATTTAGAACTTTGTCCACCTGTGTTACTGTACACTTCAGTATCAAGCACTAAAATATTTACATTTCTACCACTTGCTAATACATGATCTACGCCACCATAACCAATATCATAAGCCCAACCATCACCACCAACAAGCCAAACACTTCTACTAACTAAATGGTCAGAAACAGAAAGCAAATGATTAGCAATATCTGAATTGATGTGCTTTAATTTTTCTTTTAAAATGAAAATATTTTTTCGTTGAGTTGCAATTTCTGATTCTTGTTTTTGTGGATTATTGATTAAATCATTTACTAATTGTTCACCTAATTCAGAGGATAATTCTTTTAAATAACGATGAGCCATACCCAACTGTTGATCAGCTGTCATTCTCATGCCTAAACCAAATTCGGCATTATCTTCAAATAAAGAATTAGACCATGCTGGTCCTTGACCATCTTTGTTTTTTGTCCAAGGAGTTGTAGGTAGATTACCACCATAAATAGAAGAACAACCTGTTGCATTAGCCACTAATAATCTATCACCAAAAAGTTGTGATAATAATTTTACATAAGGTGTTTCACCACAACCAGCACAAGCACCAGAGAATTCAAATAAGGGTTCTAAAAATTGTGCACCATGAACAGTGGAGAAATTAATTTCTGAACGATTATTCCAAGGTAAATCTTCAAAATATTGAATTTCTTTTTTTGATTTTTCTAAAATTGACTCCTTCTCAGTCATGTTAATCGCTTTCTTTAAACGATTAATTGGATCTGTAACTGGACAAGCTTCTACACATAAATTACAACCAGTACAATCTTCTGTATACACTTGAAGTGTATATTTTGTTTCAGGAAATCCACGAGAATTAATTGGTGCAGAAGGAAAACCTTCTGGAGCTTTTTTCAAAAATCCTTCATGATAAAATTTTGCTCTAATAACACTATGAGGGCATACATAAGCACAATTACCACATTGAATACATAAGTCTGGTTCCCATACAGGAACTTGATCTGAAATATTTCTTTTCTCCCATTTAGTTGTTCCACTTGGATAAGTGCCATCAATTGGCATTTTGCTAACAGGCAACTCATCTCCATGCCCACTCATCATCATTGCTGTTACTTCTTTTACAAAATCAGGAGCATTGTTAGAAACCACTGATAGTGCAGCTTCTGAAGGTTTTGCATGTTGTGGAATAACCACTTCAAATAAATTTTCTAAAGTAGAATCAACTGCTTTAAAATTTTTCTCAACTATTGCTTTGCCTTTT
>JANPAT010000090.1:0-5008 GCA_031430075.1 Chitinophagaceae bacterium
CTGTAGTGAAATTGCCAAGTTTAAATGTTATACAATTAGAAAAAGTATTGGTATATCCTAACCCTACTAAAGACTTTACTAAAGTGAACGTTAAAGTTCCTGAAAATGTTAGTTCTGTAACTGTTAGAATATACAGCATGAATGGTAAATTGGTTGCTCAACAAAGACAAGAAGTTATCTCAAATAGTTCAATCAATCAAAACTTCACAATCAATGTAAATAACCTTTCTTCTGGTACTTACACTGTAGTAGTTGTTGATGATAAAGGAAGAATTATTGGTAACTCTAAAATGATAAAAGCTACTCAATAATATGTAAGATTGTTTCGTGTTTTAGTCTTAAGGAGTAAGGCTCTCTGGTTGTTCGGAGAGCCTTTTTTATGTATATTAATTTTTATATTTAAACTTAAAAGTCAACTAAAATCAGGACGAGTCATTGGTAGAAAGTATAGAAGAAGTAGGTTCATTTTTTATATTACATTACCAACAGATAAAACTAAATAACCATAATAGTAACTAATTCACCTATTCGAGATTTCGTTTTCATCATTTCTATTTATTCTAAATGTGATTAATATAATTTTAAAAGAAAAATGTGTAACACATCCCACTCAATTAACACATACTTTTGATAAATAGCTTAACATTATTTATTAAAAGATGCCATCATTAGCTGCCATATCAAAAATTGATTTCCCATTTCGTATCGAGCAAGAGAAAGTAAAAAAAATTGCAGAGGAATTATTTACACCATCTTTTCCTCAGGTAAAAAAAATGATGAATGTGTTTGACAATACAGAAATTAAAACAAGAAACTTATGTAAGCCTCTTGATTATTATTCGTCTATCCACAGTTTTCAGGAACAAAATGAAAATTATATTCGTATCTCTCTCGAATATTCTGTTAAAGCAATTGAAGCGTGTTTAGCCCAAGCTAAAATAAAAAAAGAAGACATAACCGACATTGTTTTTATTTCTACAACAGGGCTTGCTACACCAAGTTTAGATGCTCTCATTATAAACAAAATGAAACTGAATGAGAACATCAGTCGCACTCCTATTTTTGGTTTGGGTTGTGCAGGCGGGGTTGCTGGTTATGCAAAAGCAAGCATTTTAGCAAAGGCAAATCCTGATGCTGTTGTATTGCTTGTAGCAGTGGAATTGTGTTCGCTTACATTTTTACGGAATGATTTCAGCAAAAGCAATTTCATTGGTTCGAGTTTATTTGCAGATGGCGTTGCAGCTTTGATTATTACAGGAGATAAGCAAAAGAATAAAACTAAAAATAAAATTTCGTTTCTTGCTACGCAAAGTAAATTGTACTACGATTCGTTAGATGTAATGGGTTGGGAATTTTTAGATAAAGGTTTTAAAGTTTTGTTTTCACAAGACATTCCAACAATCATTACAAAAAACATTTACAAAGATGTTTTTTCTTTTTTAGAAAAACATCAATTGAAAATATCCGACATAAAGAATTTTATTTTTCATCCCGGAGGAAAAAAAATATTGACGGCTTATAATGAAGCGTTAAAAGTAGAAGGAGATTTTCTAAAAAATACAAGAGAGGTAATGAACGATTACGGCAATATGAGTAGCCCAACTGTATTGTATGTAATGGAACGATTTTTTAATCAGGGTTTTAAAAACGGATACGGGTTAATGGTATCAATGGGACCTGGTTTTTCAAGCGAGATGGTTTTACTTCAAATGAAAAATAATTAAAATGATTTTCATAATCTTTATTTCGTTTGTTATTCTACTTCGCTTTGGAGAATTATTTCTTTCAAAAAAAAATGAAAAATGGTTATTGCAAAATGGTGCAGTGGAATATGGGAAAAAGCATTATCCTTTTATAGTTGTGCTTCATAGTTTATTTTTTCTCTCGTTAATTATTGAATACACAACTCAACAAACGCCTTCATTTAGTTTATTAATTCTACTATTTTATTTTTTACTTCTTGCATTTAAATTTTGGGTTATTGCATCGCTTGGTAAATTCTGGAACACAAAAATATTTCGCATTAAAAATTTTCCATTAATTAAAGAGGGGCCTTATAAATATTTCAAACATCCCAATTATATAATTGTCATTGCTGAAATTGCTGTAATACCTCTAATATTTCATTTGTATTACACAGCAGTAATTTTTTCACTACTTAATGCAATAATGCTGACTATAAGAATTAAAGAAGAAAACTTAGCATTACGAATCTAAATATCATGAAACATATTGTAAAAATAAAAACCATAGAAAAAGTAACACATGATGTGCTACGAATAGTTACTGAAAAACCTCCACACTACAACTATCAATCGGGGCAAGCAACAGATGTTTCAATATATAAAACTGGATGGAGTAATAAAAAAAGGCCATTCACTTTTACTTGCTTGCCTGACAAGGATTTCCTTGAGTTCACTATCAAAACATATCTAGAACACAAAAGTGTAACCAATGAATTAATTCATCTGAAAATAAATGATGAATTGATTTTACATGATGTATTTGGTGATATTGTTTATAAAGGCGAAGGTATATTTATTGCTGGAGGTGCAGGGGTTACACCTTTCATTTCTATCTTCCGTTATCTTCAATCAAAAAATGAAATAGGAAATAACAAGCTAATTTTTGCAAATAAAAAAAAGGAGGATATCATACTCGAAAAGGAATTTAAAAAATTATTGGGCGATAATTTCATCAACATTTTATCTGATGAAAAAGTGAAAGGATATTCGAATGGACAAATAACTGCAGACTTTATTAAAGCAAACAGTGACGGAACTAATAAACTCTATTATCTCTGTGGACCTCCACCAATGATGGAAGCAATAGAAAAACAATTGGCCGATTTGCATGTGAATAAAAAATCAATTATTAAAGAAGCATTCTAAGCAATTAAGTATTCTATAAATTGATGCTGCTTCAACTGGGTGTTATACGGCTATGGCTTTCCAATAACACGTAATTTCTAAGTTTAAAATCTGCCAAATTTCGTCAAGAAAAAATTGTGGTTTTTGTAGCATAACATTTTAAAATATGTGAATCATATAATTTTTATCCTTAATTACACAACATTTAGCAGCATTTAGTAAATCACTTTGGAAATGTGAAAATTCTTTCACATTAAAAAATAAAAAAAATGGACAAATCTAAATGTATTGACCCTTGCTTAGCCTGTGTCATTACTTGCGAAAAATGTATTACCGATTGCATTCAACACGGACATCAGCAATGTATTTCATTGTGCCGTGATTGTGCCGACATCTGTGCTTTATGTGCAAGATTAAATGCAAGAAACTCTGCTTATGCTACTGAACTTTGTGCCTTATGTGCCAAAATTTGTAAAGCCTGTGCAGACGAATGTAGTAAACACGCCGACCACCACGAAAGCTGCAAAGCTTGTGCAGAGGCTTGTAACAAATGTGCAGAAGCTTGTGCATAATTTTAACGATTGCTTCTAAGTGTAGCGTTAAAATTATACAGCAAAAACGAAGTAAAATAATTAACTCTTTTTTTAAAAAAATACAATGAAAAAATTAATAATTGCTATACTTGCTATTGCAGGTACCCTTTCACTAACACAATGTACAACGCCAAATACAGACAATGTAATTAGCAATGCAGATACAAGAGGAAAAGTGATCTCTCAATTAATGAGCAACGATGCTTATATGAATGAAGTAATGGATTCAATGAAAACAAAACATCCACATATGATGGATATGAGTGGCGATGATATGATGGATAAAATGATGGAAATGTGTAAAGCAGATTCAACAATGTGTAAAAAAATGATGGGCAAAACAATGGAAATGTGTAATAACGATACTGCCAAATGTAAAATGATGATGAACGAAATGAAGCCACATCACAATGTGATGAAAGCTTTGAAAGGAATGAAAATGTAACAAATTAAATTAATCAATTAAATTAAAAATTATGTATTACGATGGTTATCACTTTTGGGGAATGCACCTTTTTTGGTGGATTATTTGGGGCATATTACTATTTACAATTTTTGTAACGCCTTATGATATTCCTGGGCAAAGAAATAAAAAAGATTCACCTCTTGATATTTTACAAAAACGTTTTGCTTCTGGGCAAATCACAAATGAAGAATATGTAGAAAAGAAAAAAATGTTATAAATAAACATTTTTCAATAAATCTTGAAGCACTTAAGCAATGCTTCAAGATTTTAACTTATTCTAAATGATTGCCATTTATATATTTGAGCCAGTGAAAAAATTAGTAGCTATATTCTTTTTAGCCATCTATAGTCTTACAACTGTGGGTACCACTATACATGCTCATTATTGCATGGGTGAGTTTATGGGTTCAAGCTGGTATCCTTCAACGTCAGAAAAATGCAATAAATGTGGAATGACCAAAGCCAAATCAAAAGGCTGCTGCACAGACGAACACAAATTTGTTTCACTAAAAAGAGAACACAATCAAACAAAAGCATCTGTTGAAATTCCTATTTTTTTTGCAGAAGCACTAGCTCCAGTTTCAGTCTCTTATGATATTGTTCCAGTTTCTTACAATATCCAAACTGTTGCAATTATTCATTCACCACCTTTAATTCACAAAGAAAGGCTGCATCTCCGAAACTGCGTTTTTTTAATTTGATTTAATTAATGAACTTTCTTATTTGCCGACACTTTAAAAGTGCATCGGCATCAAGTGCTTTTATGCACTTCATTAATCATTCAAAAAAATATATAAAATGAAATCAATAAAAATTATAGCAGCAATATTGTTACTTAGTGTATCTGTTGCTTATGCACAAGTAAAAAACGCAAAAACCGAAACAGTAAAAGTTTGGGGTAACTGTGGAATGTGTAAAAGCACTATAGAAAAAGCAGCCAACAAAAAAGGTACAGCAAAAGCAGTTTGGAACGATGAAACCAAACAAGCAACTATTACTTACAACACACAAAAAACTACGCTAAATGAAGTATTAAAAAGAATTGCATTAGCAGGTTACGACAATACAGTTTTTGCAGC
>JANPAT010000091.1:0-4573 GCA_031430075.1 Chitinophagaceae bacterium
TGATATTTATGTAAGTTTTGATGTAGATAGTTTAGATTCTTCAATAACAAAAGGCACAGGAACCCCTGTTAGCAATGGTTTGAAAGAAAGAGAAGCAGAGGATTTGATAAGCAAATTAATGCAAGTAAGAAAAATTTCTTGCTTTGAAATTACCGAAGTAAACCCAACTTTAGATAAAGAAAATTTAATGGCAGAAATTGCCTTTAATATTTTACAGCGTAGTGCAAACATGTTAATGATGAATTAGATTATAGTTGATGTAACATTAAACTACAACCTCTTAAATCACTATGATCTAATCGTCCATAAATTGTAAAACTGCCATCTTCAAAAACTTCACCAACATCATCTGTTGCTATAAAAGCACAACTGTAGAGGTTAGCTAAATCAATAATATTAATTACTCCTTTGCCAATTTTATTCACTTCTAGTGGGTCTTCTTCACTTCTCACAAAAACTTTCATCCAAGCAGGACAAAAATATCTATCGTTTTGTTTTGAATAAGCTTGAGATAAAAGTTCTGTCATACCATATTCACTATGAACAGCAGAAACTCCCAATCCTTCTTTAATTATTTCGTGAACTTCTGCTTTTGTAATTTCTTTTTTTCTTCCTTTCATACCACCAGTTTCCATAATAATTGTATAATCCAATTTCATTGGAAATTGTTCTGCAAAATCCAGTAAGGCATAAGTAACTCCAATTAACAATACTTTTTGATTTTTTTTATTGAGTTCGGTTAAAGTATAAGCTAAATTTTGATATTGGTTTAAATATAAACCACTTTGTTGGTGTTTAGATAATTTTATTAATGCATCAACCATAAAAATTAATGATGAATTATTTCTTTCGAGATATGATGGCAATAAACCAATGATACAATAATCATCAACGTTTCCGTAAAAATGATTAAATGTTTTGAGAAAACTTTTTTTATAGATATCAATTTCCTTAATTAAATGCTTGCTAGTATTGGTTTTTGTAGTACCACTACTTTCAAATATTTTTTCTGCCTCAAATAAAGTTGATTTTATTTGCTGTGTTTTAAAAAAGCTTATGGGTAAAAAAGATATGGAATTTTGTCGATTTTGAAAATTATCACACCACTTTCTATAAACTTCATTATTTTGGTATTGAAATTGATACACTTCATCCATTACTTTATGTTCAGTAATTGGAGTTATTTCAAAAATTCTGTTAATTAAATAGTTTGAATCCAAAACAAATGATGAATTAATAATTATATTTGACTAATGAAAGTTTCAGTTGCAAAAATATTAACCTTAGTAGTAATATCCCTTTTTGTTTTTTCATGTTCTAAAAATGATAATAAAGGAAAATTAGGTCTAAAATTTAAAGGTGTTAATAAAACAGTATTTAACACATCTGAAGTGGTGAATTTTGAATTCGAATTCAACCATCCTACAAGTGGAAAAGCCAACGACACTTTATTGGTGAAAAGAAGATTTCTAACTTGTCCTTACATCAGTAAAGATAGTTTTAAATATAGCGTTCCTGAGTTTTTTGCAATTGCAAATACGCCAGGAATTTTTATTATGAATTTTCAATATGGGGCTGGTGGTTCCTATAATGGTTGTACAAATGGTGTAATTAATAGAACAGATTCCCTTTACTACACATTTATATTAATCGATAACAATAACAATAGAAGTGATTCTGTAGTATCGCCAAAAATTATTCTTAAGAAATAAAAGTTTGTTTTGAAAAAGTTTTTCTTTTTTGGCAATTATTTCTATGGCCTGTGTGCAATACTTTTATCAATTGAAGCTATATTACAACAAAAAATTAACATCCCTCCTGTTACATATTTTTGTTTTATTTTTTGCTTAACTGTTGTTTATTATACTAAGGCTTACATTTCAGAAATCATTCATTCTACAGCTAATGAAAGAACTATTTGGTATGTAAAAAACAAAAATAAAATTTTTAATTCACAAATTTATTTAACTGTTTTTTCTGCAGTTTTTGCTGTATTTCTTTTACCAAATATTTTAAACCAACTCAGATTATTAAACACAAAAGATTATATATTAATTTCTATTTTTCCTTTATTTGGTTTGTTATACTATGGCTTTACATCAAAATTTAGTTTAAGACAAACACATTGGCTAAAGCCTTTTATTATTGGTTTTGTTTGGAGTGGAATAGTAACTTTAGCCCCACTTTTTTACAATCAATTACAAAACGAACAACATTTAAATATCAATTTTTATAATGGCTTATTATTTATAAAAAATTTAATGTTTATAGCTGTTCTATCTATTATGTTTGATATTAAAGATTATGCAACAGATTATAATCAACAACTTAAAACCTTTGTAGTAAGTTTTGGTTTAAGAAAAACTATATTCTTCATATTAATTCCATTAGCTATAATAGGTTTTATTAGTTTTTTACTTTTTGCATTTAATTTTTATTTTCCTTGGCAAAGAATTTTAATCAACACCATACCATTTATCGCCTTATTGATTGTAGCTTCTAGTATGCATCAACGGAGATCAATTTTTTATTATTTATTTATTATTGATGGCTTAATGATTTTCAAATCCATTTGTGGCATTATTGCTGCAATTTATTTTTCTTCATAGCTTTATATTGCTTAATATCTTATCCTAATATTGCACATGCAAAACATACAATCAATTGCTGTTTTTTGTGGTAGTAAGTCGGGGGAAAATAAAAAGTTTATTGTAGAAACAAAAATTATAGGAAAATTTCTTGGCACAAGCCAAATTACTTTGATTTATGGAGGGGGAAAAGTTGGTCTGATGGGTGCAATTGCAAATGCTGTTTTAGAAACTAAAGGAAAAGTAATTGGTGTTATTCCAAAAGTATTGGTGGAGTGGGAACAACAACATAATGATATAACAGAACTCTTTGTTGTGGATGATATGCACATCAGAAAAAAAATGATATATGAAAAAAGTGATGCTGCAATTATTTTACCAGGAGGTAATGGAACATTAGATGAACTTTTTGAAATGCTTACCTGGAATACTTTAAAAATTCACGAAAAAAAAGTATTTATCTTAAATATAGATGGCTTCTATGATGCATTAATATTACATTTCAGTAAAATGCAAGCTGAAAATTTTTTGTATGAAGATTGGAGACAAAGAATTATTATTTGCAAAGACGCAGAAGACTTTATGCAACATTTTTCATAAACATCAATACTCCAAAGGGTTTCTTCTGCCAAGTTTAATATAATTTTTTAAATTAATCCAAAAAGCTAAAATCATATAAACAATTATTGGTGAACCCATAGTTAAAACTGTTGCATAAATAAACCAAGTTCTGATTCTTGAAGAAGCAATCCCAATCTTCTCTCCTATTACAGTACACACTCCAAAAATATTGTACTCTACTATTTCTCTAAACTTTTCCATTATCAAATTTTTCGTAATGCAAAAATATTTTATGCAAATTAAAGTAAAAAGCTTCCATAAGCAAATTTGATTATTGTAAATTTGCACTCTCATTAATTATTTAAACAAATACAATTCCATTATGGCCTTTGATATTGAAATGATTAAGAAGGTTTATGCAGAAATGCCTTCTAAAATAGCAGCAGCAAGAAAAGCTTTAAATCGCCCTTTAACACTTACAGAAAAAATATTATACGCTCATCTTCATTCAGAAATGAAGTTAGAAGACAATGTTAGAGGAAAATCTTATGTTGATTTTGCTCCAGATAGGGTTGCTATGCAGGATGCTACAGCTCAAATGGCTTTATTGCAATTTATGCAAGCAGGTCGACCAAGTGTTGCAGTTCCTTCTACTGTTCATTGTGACCATTTAATTATGGCTCGTGACGAGGCAAAAAAAGATTTACAAGTAGCAACCAAAGAAAGTAAAGAAGTTTTCGATTTTTTAGCTTCTGTAAGTAATAAATATGGCATCGGATTTTGGAAGCCTGGTGCTGGAATTATTCATCAAGTTGTACTTGAAAATTATGCATTCCCTGGTGGAATGATGATTGGAACAGATTCTCATACAGTTAATGCTGGTGGATTAGGCATGGTTGCTATTGGTGTTGGTGGTGCTGATGCTTGTGATGTGATGGCAGGTTTAGCATGGGAGCTTAAATGGCCAAAATTAATTGGCATTAAATTAACTGGAAAATTAAGTGGTTGGACAGCTCCCAAAGATGTTATATTAAAAGTTGCTGGCATTTTAACTGTTAAGGGTGGAACAGGTGCCATTGTAGAATATTTTGGCGAAGGTGCAACAGCTATGAGTTGTACTGGCAAAGGAACTATTTGTAATATGGGTGCAGAAATTGGTGCTACCACTTCAACATTTGGTTATGATGAAAGTATGGAACGATATTTACGAGCCACTAATAGAGCTGATATTGCTGATATGGCCAATGCAGTGAAAGAACATTTAACTGCAGATGCTGAAGTTTATGCAAATCCTGAGCAATATTTCGATCAAGTATTTGAAATTAATTTAAGTGAATTAGAACCTCATTTAAATGGTCCATTTACACCTGATTTAGCTACTCCAATTTCTAAAATGAAAGAAGCAGCAGCAGCTAATAATTGGC
>JANPAT010000092.1:0-8875 GCA_031430075.1 Chitinophagaceae bacterium
CTCATCTTTTGCTGTTGCAATAAAAGCTTTTGTAAAAGCAATGTTCATTAAAGCATTCCAAGAGCAAAGTGTTTTATCATCCAAAAGTGGGCGAATTCTTTTTTCTCTGTGTTCTAACAGTTTTGCTTTACAATTATTGACAAATGAAACAAGTACTTCTTCCTGCATTTTTTTTTCTAATGCTATATCATTTAATAATTTTTCTAAATAAACAATATTGGTTGCTTCCCAATTTCCATGTTCTATAATATTGAAAATTTCACAAAACAGGGCAGCGTCTTTATTTAATATTGTTTCTACTTCTGTTTTGTTCCAAGTATAAAATTTTCCCTCAACACCCTCACTATCTGCATCTAAAGCACTATAAAAAGCAAATTCATTACTCATCATTTCTCTTGTAATAAATTCTAATGTTTGATGAATAGTTTTTGCATACAACTCTTTTTTTGTTATTTGATAAGCTTCAGCAAGTGTTGAAATTAATAAAGCATTATCATATAACATTTTTTCGAAATGAGGTGCAAACCATTTTTCGTCTGTACTGTATCGTGCAAAACCTCCACCAATATGATCATACATTCCTCCTAAAATCATTTTATCTAAACTTAGTATGGCATGCTCCAAACAATTTTCATCTTTGGTAAAATGATAATGCCTTAGTAAAAAAAGTATAGCATATGATTGAGGAAATTTTGGAGCTGCACCAAATCCACCCCAAACCTTATCGGCTTTATCCATTAAATTTTCTGCAATAGTTGTAAGTGTTTCAGCATTAATTTCGTTTTCATCTGCCAATGGTAATTTTCCTAAAGAACTACTGCTTTTTAAATAAGTAGTTAATTTTTCTGCTTGTGCTTCAATTTCATCTTTTCTTTCATTAAATGCTTTACTTATTTGCATTAATGTTTCTATCCAACTCGTTCTTCCATGTGCATTTTTTGGAGGAAAATAAGTTCCCCCAAAAAAAGGTTTTAAGTCTGTAGTTAAAAAAACATTTAATGGCCAACCTCCACTCCCTGTCATTGCTTGAACTGCATCCATATATATGTGGTCTAAATCGGGTCTTTCTTCTCTATCAATTTTAATATTTACGAAATGTGCATTCATAAATGCAGCAGTTGTTTCATCTTCAAAACTTTCTTTTTCCATTACATGACACCAATGACAAGATGAGTAACCAATACTAACTAAAATGGGCTTGTTTTCATTTGCTGCTTTTTGAAAAGCATCATCGCCCCAAAAAAACCAATCAA
Source organism: Chitinophagaceae bacterium (assembly GCA_031430075.1). Lineage (GTDB taxonomy): Bacteria > Bacteroidota > Bacteroidia > Chitinophagales > Chitinophagaceae > CAIVPM01. Next base: position 1,254 of record JANPAT010000092.1, read on the forward strand.
CAGGGTTATGAGCATGTTGTAACAAATAAGGTGATGAGGCTTTTATAAGTTGATTGGTATGCTTCATTTTAAATTTCTACTTAAAAAATTAAAGGTAATTTGTAAAAAATAAAATGGGCAAACTATTGTTGCCCATTTTAACGATTAATATGTTTATAATTCTATCTGTTATTATAGTTGATTTTATTTTCTATGTTTTGTTTGTATTGTTTTACAGCTCTGGCAATACTTTCAGATAATTCTTTTTGTCCGTTTTCACTATTTAAATAGTCTTCTTCTTCAGGATTACTAATAAAACCAAGCTCAACTAAAATTGCAGGCATGGCAACAGCTTGTAAAACCCAAATACCAACAGCTCTTTGTTTTGCATCTCTATTTTCTCGACCAATTTTGGTAAATTCATTTTGAACTGAATAGGCTAAATTTCTACTTCGCTCAGTATATTGCTGCATTCTTAACGAAATAGCTGCAATTTGTTCGGGATCGTAATCAAAATTTTGATCCATCAACATCACACTATCTGTATAAAAAGTTTCATTATTTTTAAGAGCATTAAATTTATCATCGTTTTTATTAACGCCCCAAATGTAAGTTTCTGTTCCTTTTGCAACACTTGGTGTGGTATAATAATAGTACTGAGCAACTTTTTTACTTACTTTTTTTCTGCCTTTTTTAACTTTTACTGTTTTATAACCTTTAAATACTCGATGTGTGATTGGTCGTGAAGAATTACAATGTATAGAAATAAATAGATTTCCTTTTGCTGCATTGGCTTTTTCGGCTTTTGTGTGAACATGGTCATAAATATCAGTTGTTCTAGTTAAGTAAACCTCAACATCAGGAATCTGCCTTTTAATTTCTGCCTCCAATAAAAGAGCTACACTTAATGAAATATTTTTTTCATGAGAATATTTTCCAGAAGCTCCATAATCACTTCCTCCATGTCCAGCATCAATCACAATTTTTCTTAATCCCTGTTTTTGCAGAGGTGGAAAATTATTTTTAATACTTCTGGTTGCAGCAATAGAAACTAATGAAATAAGTAAAAAGAGGTAAATTATTTTTTTTGATTCCTTCATGAAACGTTAAATCGTAATATTTAAAAACAGCAATAAAAGTTCTTGCCTATATTTTTGTAACCAATAAATTGATAAGTGAACTTTATTAACGCAAAATATAGGTATTATATTATAACAGTTCTAATAATTGTTTGCCTAGCATTGCAAGTAAGCCAATCTCATGCACAAAAAGTAAATTCTACTAAGAACTTAACAAATACTTTAGAAAAAAAATCAATACCTCAAACTCCAAAAAATGTAATCGATTTAACCGACACTACTGTTAAAGAAAAAGTTATATTAAACGATAGCTTAAGAAACAAAAATAATTTTACAACTATTAATACTATCGATTCTTTTAAAATTTCGAAAGATTCGTTAGATGCCCCTGTAAAATTTGCTGCAAGTGATTCTGGCGTGTTTATCATCTCAACCAAAGAATTTTTTTTATACGGAAAAAGTCAGGTGCAACAAAAAGAAATGATTTTAGATGCAGGTGTAATAAAATATGATGGAAGTAACCAAACTATTGTAGCTTTTGGTTCAGTTGATACTACCAACAATCCTTTGAATAAAACTAAAATGCAAGATGGTACTAATACTACGTTTAGCGACACTATTGCATTTAATCTTAAATCTCAAAAAGGGCGAACAGTAAATTCTTTTTATAACGAAGGAGAAATTTTTGTAAACGCTCAAATATTAAAAAAAGTTGATAAAGATATTTTTTATGGTTGGAAAGGAAGATTCACTACCTGCAATTTAGATATACCCCATTTTGCTTTTAGAACACGAAAGCTTAAAATGATTAATAATAAAATTGCAGTGAGTGGTGCAGCATCTCCGGAGTTTGAAGGAGTACCTTTTCCTATTGGAATTCCTTTTGGCATTTATCCTTTAAACAGAGGCAGGCATTCAGGTGTATTAGCTCCCCAATTTGTAACAACAGAAGATTTTGGTATAGGATTACAAGGCTTGGGCTATTACAAAGTAATAAATGATAATTTCGATGTTACGGTAAAAACAGATATTTATTCTTATGGAGGTTGGAGTGTAAATGTTACCCCAAAATATATTGTAAGATATAAATACTCGGGAGGTTTGAATCTTACTTTTCAAAATTTAAAAACCCTTAATAGAGGTTTTGCTTCGAAAGAAGAATTCTCACAATCAAAAACTTTTGATGTTACTTGGAACCATAACAGAGACAATAGAGCCAGACCAGGAACCAGTTTTAGTGCTAATGTACATTTTGGCAGCACAAAATTTAATCAATCTTTTATTGGCAATCCATTAATTAATTTTAATAACAGAATAAATTCTAACATCAATTACTCTAAAAGTTTTAACAACAAAGCCAATTTAAGTTTAAATATTAGCCACGACCAAAACGCTGCAAATCGTTCAGTTAATTTACAATTACCTTCATTAGGTTTTAATGTAGTTACTTTTTATCCTTTTGAGAAAAAAGAAAGAGTTGGAAAAGCAAAATGGTACGAAAGTATTGGTGTTGGTTATGGAGGAAGTTTTAATAATTCAATAAGCTTTTTCGATTCTGCTATTTCTATAAAACATATTATTGATACCATGCAATGGACAGCAAATCATAATATTCCTATCACCTTAGCATTACCACCTATGGGCCCTGTAACCATTTCTCCATCTATATCTTACAGCGAGGCATGGTATGATAGAAGTTTAAATAGAGAGTGGAATAATTCAACAAAAAAAATAGATTCATCTGTTCAAAAAGGATTTATTAGAAGACCAACAACTAGTTTTGGAATTAGTATGAGTACTAGAATTTTTGGAACTTATCTTTTTAAAAAATCTAAAACTATAAAAGCTATTCGTCATGAAATAAGACCATCAGTTGGTTTTAATTATACCCCCAATTTAGATAATAGATTCAACTACGATTTACAAATAGATTCAAATAAAAATACCATAAGAGTTTCTCGATTAACTGGAGGAGTTGTGTTTAATGAAGCATCGAGTGGAAGTATAACATTTGGAATTGATAACCTTTTTGAAATGAAGGTTAAGGATAAAAAAGATACCGCTGCCAATGCAACAAAAAAGGTAAGATTAATAGATGTTTTAGGCATTTCAAGTTCGTACAATTTAGCTGCAGATAGTTTTGCATTACAACCATTTTCTATAAGACTCGGTACTAATCTTTTCGAAAAAATAAATATTTCTGCAAGTGCAACATTAGACCCCTATAAAGTTGATGCAACAGGCAAAAGAATTAATCATTTAATGTGGTACGATAGTCAATTTAAATTAGGAAGAATTACTTCAGGAAATGTTGCCATTAGCACCCAATTTAAAAGTAAACCCAAAGATGAAAAATTAGCCAACTCAAAAAAATTACCTTACGATCCCTTCATGACTCCAGATGAACAACAACGTCAATTAGATTTTACAAGGGCTAACCCATCTGAATTTACAGATTTTAATATTCCTTGGAGTTTAAGTTTACAATATTCTTACAATTTTACACGACAAATAAAACCAGATTACAGCGGCTTTGTTACCAATGCTTACAGTAGCTTAGGATTTAATGGAGATTTTAATTTAACCCCAAAATGGAAAATGGGTGCCACAGGAAATTTTGATGTTACTGCTGGTTCATTACAACAATTAAACTTCTTCATATCTCGCGAGTTACATTGTTGGCAATTGAGCATTAATGTTACACCAGTAAATATTTGGCGTTCTTTCAGCATCACCATCAACCCAAAATCTGGAATGCTTAGAGATTTAAGAATTAATAGAACCAGGCAGTTTAGTAATCAGTAATTTTTTACTATCTTGTAAAAAATCATGTCATCCCCACAACGATATATTGCCCACTTTGATTTAGATTCTTTTTTTGTAAGTGTTGAGGTAATCAATAACCCTTTACTTGCTGGAAAAGCAGTAATAGTAGGTGGTTCAAAAGATAGAGGTGTTGTAACAACTTGTAGTTATGAAGCTAGAAAATTTGGTGTTCGAAGTGCCATGCCTATGAAACAAGCCATGCAATTATGCCCTCATGCTATAATTGTAAGAGGTACTAGAGGCATGTACAGTAAATACTCTAATTGGGTTACAGATATTATTGCATCAAAAGCTCCATTATTTGAAAAAGCAAGTATTGATGAGTTTTATATCGACTTAACAGGAATGGATAAATTTTTTGATGTATTACAATGGACTATTGATTTACGAAATCGAATTATTGATGAAACAAAACTCCCCATTTCATTTGGTTTAGCCAGTAATAAAATGATTGCTAAAATTGCCACCGACGAGGCAAAGCCTAATGGATTTTTATTTGTAAAGCCTGGCAGTGAAAAAGAATTTTTAGCAACATTACCTGTAAATAAATTTTCAGGAGTAGGCGAAAGCACATTCAAAAAATTAAAATGGATGGGCATTCATTTAATTGGCGATATTTTAAAGCATAGTGAACAAAGTTTAGAAGATGAATTAGGTAAGTGGGGCAAGGATTTATATAGAAAAGCTCAAGGTATTTCGAATAGTGTTGTTTCAATGGGAAGAGAAGCAAAAAGCATTTCGAAAGAAAATACTTTTTCCGAAAATATTTCAGATGAAAATACATTAATTATTGAACTAGTGAAAATGGTGGAAAAAGTTGGATATGAATTAAGAAATGAAGGTATGCTTACAGGATGCATTGCTGTAAAAATTCGATACCCCAATTTTGAAACAACACAAAAGCAAACAACTATTGATTTTACACTAAGTGATGAAGTGCTAATTAAAGAAGCTATTTTATTATTTAAAAAATTATGGAGAAAGCCAAATCCAGTAAGGCTTTTAGGTGTAAGATTAAGTGAATTTACTAATCAAACTTTTCAAGGAAATTTATTTGAAGATCATACTTCTCAAACAAAATTATACGCAGCTATTGATGATGTAAAAAATAGATTTGGTAAAACTTCTTTGCAAAAAGCAAGAACAGTAAAAAAAGAAAAATAGTTGTTATACTTTATACAGTTCTTCTATTATGTTATTGCATTTTTCTACAATCACCTTTCTTTTTAAACTCATTTTAGGTGTCATTTCACCACCTTCAATACTCCACTCTGTTGGTATTAATGCAAATTTTTTAACTTGCTCTACATGGTTAAATAAAGGATTATATTTATTAATGATGGATTGATACAAATCAACAACAGCTTTGTTTTTAAGTAAAGATGCATGATCAACAAAATCAATTTCTTTTTCTTTACACCAACTTTGTAATGAACTAAATGAAGGAACAATTAATGCACTTACAAATTTTTTATCGGCACCCACTACTAAAACTTGTTCAATAAAATGACTTTCTTTTAATTTATTTTCGATGGGTTGAGGAGCAACATATTTACCACCACTTGTTTTAAATAATTCTTTTTTTCTATCAGTAATTTTTAAATATTTATTATCAACCCAAACTCCAATATCACCTGTATGTAACCAGCCATCAATAATAGTTTCAGCAGTAAGGTCTGGTCGTTTATAATATCCTTTCATAACAGTACTTCCTCTAACAATTATTTCACCATCAGCAGCAATTTTAACTTCAATACCGTCAATAGGTTCGCCAACAGTTCCAAACATTCTGCCTCCTTTCCCTTTTCTATTTACACTAATAATTGGACTATTTTCTGTAGGACCATAACCTTCATAAACTGGTATTCCAGCTGCTGTAAAAATTCTTAACAAATTAATAGGACAAGCAGCACCTCCAGTAATAATAAAATCAACATTACCTCCAAGTGCTTCTCTCCATTTTACAAAAATTAATTTATTAGCAATTTTTAATTGTAAATTATACCACCAACCTCCATCAACTGCAATATCATATCTTTTAGCTAATGCTACTGCCCAAAAGAATAACCCTTTTTTAATACCAGTGAGTTCTTGGCCTTTTGCCATTATTTTTTCGTACACTTTTTCGAGTAGTCTTGGAACACAACTAAAACCAAAAGGCTTTACTTCTCTAATATTCTCTCCAATGGTTTCAAGACTTTCAGCATAATAAATACTAATGCCACTAAATAAATAAATGTAGGTAATTACTTTTTCGAATATATGATTGAGTGGCAGAAAACTTAAAGCTTTTCCTTCTGGCTTATCTTCAAAAGGAAAACTTTGTTTACCATATTGCAAACAAGTATACAAATTGCTGTGGGTAAGCATTACACCTTTTGGAGTACCTGTTGTACCTGAAGTATAAATAATAGTTGCTACATGTTCTACCGGAACTGTTTTTTTATGCTCCTCAACCATGTGCAATTGATCATTATTAATATTAGAACTTAATTCCGACCAATGAGCACAACCTTCAACCTTATCGAAACTATATATTTTTTTTAATGACGGAATATTGGGTTTAATAGCACTGATTTTATTATACATTTCATCATTACTAACAAAAATATATTGAGCTTGAGAATCGTTTAAAATAAATTCTATTTCTAAAGGATTGGTGGTTGGATAAAGAGGCACAAGAATGGCTCCTGTTTGTTGTACAGCTAAATCGGTAAAAACCCACTCTGGTCTGTTATTACTAATAATAGCAATTTTATCTGCACCTTCAGCAGTATAATCTTTTCCATTCATTCCGAGATTTAGTAATCCAGCACTTAGATTATTTACGGTTCGAATAGTTTGTTCGGCACTTGTTGTTTGCCAAAGCCCATTAACTTTTGCTCCAAAAATGTCTGCTTTATTACCAAACTTATTGAGTTGAAATTCTAAGGCATCAAATAATCTTTTTATTTCCATAAGGTAGAATTAGTTTTGAAAATGCAGTTAGGCTTTAAAGATATTTGTTTTACTAATAATAGAGAATTGTTTATTAAAATTATTTTAAAAATTGTGGTTTTAAATTGAGATAAACTAAAAAACTAAAGCTGCCAATTGTATCTGCAACAATATCCCAAACATCGAATGCTCTGTTTTCTATAAAATTTTCTTGAACAAACTCCATTCCTACACCATAAATAGAGCAAATGAAAGCTATGCCCCAAAACCATTGTTGTGTTTTATTGATAAGAAATGTTGCTCTACAAATAAACATGCTTAGAATAAAAAATAAAACAATATGAACTAATTTGTCTACCTGAAATAAACCAACCCACCAAATTAATGGCAATTTTTTGCCAGGAATACACAGCAAAAAAGTTACAAAAGCAAACCAAGAAATTGCTATAAATACAGCAGTTGATTTTTTAGTTAACAATGGCTATTAATTTTTAGTATTCTATTTTTTCTTCTTTAAGGTCGCTTTTTATTTCAACTTTTTTTCTTTTAGACATGAGTATATCTAAAATTTGTTTTTGACGATAGCTATCTATTTTTTGAGAGGAAATATTTGATTTATTTTGAACAATATCATCTTCAATTCTTCTTTTCTTCTTTACTAATGAAACTGAGTCTTCAACATAATTATCTAACTTCTTTGCTACTTTTCTCAACACTTCTTCCTGTGCTGCAATTTGAAGTTCTAAATCGTAATCTGCAGCAAGGGTTCTCAATTCATTCATGTAGGTTTTTGTTTTATCT
>JANPAT010000093.1:0-2906 GCA_031430075.1 Chitinophagaceae bacterium
ATGTGCTTCTTCAAATACAACAGCCATTTCAACAGTAGGCGTTGTGCTTAAGCCAACATCAACAACATCAATTCCTAAGGCTTGTAATGTGCTAATAACAATACTCTGAACCATTTCGCCACTTATTCTGGCATCTCTACCCACTACAACTTTTAATTTTGATGAATTATTTTGTATTAACCAGGTTCCGTAAGCTGCTGTAAATTTTACAATATCAAAAGGCGATAAACCTTCACCAATTTTTCCTCCAATAGTTCCTCTAATACCAGAAATGCTTTTTATTAATGCCATAAGTTGATTATACTTTTTGCAAAGTTAATTGATTAGCAACTTAAATTTTAAGAAGCGAATGAGTATTAATTGGTAGAAGAAAGATTTTTATTTCTGTTATAGATGGGTAATAATATTACACAAATAAAACCTACTACAACTATAATTGCAAACTGGGCAAACCATTGCAATGTACCATTGGCTAGCCCTAAAGCATAAGGAACCTCATTAATTTCTAAAACTTTTGCAATTAAAATGGCATAAGCACCGATGCCTCCAGGGGTTAAAATCATACCGATACTTGCAAAAGCTAAACAACTAACAGCTGCTGAAAAACCTACACCTGTGCCTGTTGTAGCATATAAGCCAATCCAAGTTCCAGATAAGTAAAGAATCCAAATTAATATTGAATAGATGATAAAAAGATTTTTTTGCTTGAGCTTTAATGCACTTAGTAAGCCCTCTACAATGCCTTTAAAGATGTTTTTTGTTTTTGTTAATAACAACTGCCATTTTTTAGAAGCAATTATCCACAATACAAAAGCAATTAAGAATACAAGGATGAATATTTTAATATAATTTCCTGTTGAGCTTTCACTATTTTTTATGGAGGATGAATAATCAACCATTTTGTAATAAGCAGCAATTACTTCATCATATTGCAATACCAATGCTAAAACAAACAGGAGTAATAAACAAATCACATCAAAAGCTCTTTCTGCAACTATGGTTCCAATATTTTTTTCTGCAGGTATATGTTCGTATTTAGCTAGTATGGTACACTTTAAAATTTCTCCTAAACGGGGTAATGCAAAATTTGCTAAGTAACCTATCATTACTGCAAAAAATGTATTTGAAAAACTTGGCTTATAACCCATGGGCTCCATCAATAATTTCCAGCGTAAAGCTCTTATAACATGGCTAGAACTTAATATTAAGAAAACTGGAATAATCATCCAATACTTTGCAGTTCTTAATGACTTTGAAAAAGCTTCGTATTCTGTTTGAGGTATTTGCTGAATACTCCACCAAACTAAAAAAATACCAAGACTAAAAAAAATGCAAAACTTTAGTATGGTGAATATTTTTTTATTCATTGCTCAATGAAAAATTCGTTTTAAATTATCCGAAATCTAATTCTGTATTATCGCCAATATTCAATTTTCTACTTAACCCCTTTACACTAGCATCGCTACCAATTAAAGAGTTATCTAAAACCACTTCATTTAATGTGGTGTAATTACCAATAATACAATTTTTAACAATCGACTCTTGAATTTTGGTATTACTGCCAATTGTAACATATGGCCCAATAATAGAATTTGTAATTTCACAACCTTTTGCAATACTTACAGGAGGAATTATAATGGTATCTTTAAATTGATGATTTTCTAAAATATTGCCACCATACTTTTTTAAAATGGTAGCATTGCTTTCGAGTAAGGTTTCTTTTTTACCACAGTCGAACCAATTTTTTACTTTAAAACTTTTGAATTTAGTTCCTCTAGTAATCATACAATCTAAAGCATCTGTTAAACTGTAATCACCTTGTGTTTTAATTTCCTGTGAAAAAATATGATGTAAACACTCGAACAAAATATGACTTTCTTTTATTTTATATAAGCCTACTAATGCCATATTACTTTTAGGTATTGAAGGTTTTTCTACCACCTGTTCAATAAAACCTTCTTCATTAATTGAAGCAACACCAAAATTTCTTGGGTCATCAACTTTTTTTATTCCCAACATACTAAATTCACTTTCTATTACTTCTTTAATATCAAACTCACAAATAGTATCTCCAAGAGTAATAAAAACTTCATCGTTACCAATTATACTTTTGGTAAGTTCAATAGCATGGCCAGTACCTTGACGTTCATTTTGATAAACAAAATGTGTTTTGAGATTTGGATATTCTTGCAGAACATATTCTTGTATTTTTTCTCCAAGATACCCCACTATAAACACAAATTCTTTAATCCCAGCTTCATGTAATTGATCTACAATAAAACTTAAAATTGTTTTCCCTGCAATAGGAATTAAAGCTTTTGGTTGTGTGTATGTATGTGGTCTTAGTTTTGTACCTGCTCCTGCTACTGGTATAATTGCTTTCATCAACAAATTTTTTATTATTGAATATTAGTTCCTAAAATACTGTCCAATAATATTTTTGAAGTGTGAAAGTAACAAAAAATACGCGAACATAGAGTTGTAAAATTTGAAACGATAACATTCTGCTAACAATTAAGGTTTATTTTTGAACATCATCTTATGTATAAACATTTTATTTCCCGTGATATTAGTTGGTTAAGTTTTAATGCAAGAGTGCTTCAAGAAGCTGCAGACCCAACTGTACCTTTAAAACAACGTATACGGTTTTTAGGAATTTTTAGTAACAATACCGATGAATTTTTTCGAGTACGTGTTGCAACGCTTAAACGAATGATTGAATATACAAAAATTCGAAAGAGCTTACATATGCATTTAGAAGAATCGCCACAAAAAATTCTAGATCAAATTCAAATCATAGTATTACAACAACAAAGCGAGTTTAATAGAATTTGGAAAGAAATTCTTATTGAATTAAAGAGAAATAAAATATTCTTAAAAACAGAAAGTAATCTAAATAAAGAGCA
>JANPAT010000094.1:0-5810 GCA_031430075.1 Chitinophagaceae bacterium
ACAGCTCAACGATATGCAGTAATTGACACCAAATACATTTTAGAAAAAATAAAAGAATATAAAGAAGCCGATACTAAAATTCAACAAACCGCAAACGAGTGGCAAAAAGAATTAGACGATTTGCAATTTGATTTAGACAAAATGTATAAAAACTACGATGCTGAACAATACATGCTTACAGATGAGTTAAAGAAAAAACGTGAAGCAGAATTGTTTAACAAAGAAAAAACATTACGCGAATTGCAAAAAAAACGTTTTGGATATGAAGGAGATTTATTTAAAGAACGCCAAAGATTAATTAAGCCTATACAAGATAGAGTATACAATGCCATTCAAAAATTAGCAGTAGCTCGTGGTTACGACTTTATTTTAGATAAAAGTGAAGGCATAACAGTTATATTTGCCGACCCAAAACTCGATAAAAGCGATGATGTTTTAAGAGAAATGGCAATTAAATAGAAAAATTTTTTATCAATTATTAATAACAAAAAACACCCGTAATATTAGATAAAGCTAATCGGGGAAAATTAAAATGAAAAAGGTACTAACATTATGTTTTGTTTTTGCAGCAGGTTTTTTATTTACAACTAGTTCACAAGCACAACAAGTTAAAATTGGTTTTTTTGATGAACAAGCAGTTTTAGCTTTAATGCCAGGAATTGGAAAAGTTGATACATTATTACAACGTTTTGTAGCAGATTCTTTAAACCCACGCAGAGATTATATTTTAAGTGAGTTAAAAAGAAAAGATAGCACTTTAAGAGCAGACTCTGCATCTGGAAAATTAACGCCACAAGTAAAAGACATCATGCAAAAAGAAATGTCGCAAGATTTTTATACTATCCAAAACTGGCAACAAATTCAGCAAGAAGCAATACAAGGTAAACAAGATCAATTGTTATTACCTTATCGTCAAAGAGTATATGCTGTTTTACAAGATGTGATAAAAGATCAAAAATATACGCATGTATTTAAACCCACAGAAGTAATTTATGCAGAAAAATCTGATGATATTGCTTTACGTGTTTTATCAGGATTAAAAATTCCTTTACCTAAAGAAGTAATTGATGCGATTAAAGATGCAGGCATTGGACAAGGTTCTGGAGCTCCAGCAAAACCAGCTCCAAAAAAATAATAAATTATTAAATTATTAAAAAAACCTCCACTACATGTTGGAGGTTTTTTTATTGCAATCAACTTAACAAAAAATCAAATGCTTACTTTTGCTAGCTTACAAAATACAAGATTTGTAGAATAATTAAATGAATCAACCTAAGAGATACTTAGTAACATCAGCATTGCCTTATGCCAATGGTTTAAAACATATTGGTCATTTAGCGGGTGCATATTTACCTGCAGATATTTATACACGTTATTTAAAAGCACAAAAAAGAGATGTTGTTTTTGTTTGTGGTAGCGATGAACATGGTACTGCCATTCCAATTCAAGCAACAAAAGAAGGCACCACAGCACAAGCCATCATTGATAAATATCACCCCAGTATAGAACAAAATTTTAAAGATTTAGGAATAGAATTTGATATGTATCATCGCACATCTTCACCTCTTCATCATGAAACTGCACAGGAATTTTTTACCAATTTAAATAATGCAGGCGAATTAGAAATTAAAGAAACAGAACAATATTTTGATGAAGCAACCAATACTTTTTTGGCTGACAGATTTATTAAAGGTACTTGCCCAAACTGCAGCTACAACAATGCTTTTGGCGATCAATGTGAAAAATGTGGCAAAAGCTTAAGCCCAGAAGAGTTAATCAATCCAGTATCAACTTTAAGTGGAAATGCACCCATAAAAAAAGCAACCAAACATTGGTATTTACCTTTAAATAAACATGAAGATTTTTTAAGAGAGTGGGTATTAAAAGAACACAAAGATGATTGGAGAACAAATGTTGTTGGACAAGTAAAAAGTTGGGTTGATGGTGGGTTACAACCTCGTGCAGTTACAAGAGATTTGGATTGGGGAGTGAGAGTGCCTCAGTCCATAGTTACTAGTTCATTGACCATAGAAAAGCAAAATGGAGTTGGTTCAACAAAGGACAATGGACTATCGACTATCGACTCTAACAAAGTTCTCTACGTTTGGTTCGATGCACCAATTGGTTATATTTCTGCCACAAAACAATGGGCTTTAAATAATGCAAAAGATTGGAAACCTTATTGGTACGATAAAGAAACTAGCTTAGTACATTTTATAGGAAAAGATAATATTGTTTTTCATGCCATCATTTTTCCAGTAATGCTAAAACTCAATGGGAATATTTTACCATCAAATGTTCCAAGTAACGAGTTCATGAATTTGGAAGGAAATAAAATGAGCACTAGTAGAGGCTGGAGTATTGAAATGGATGATTATATTAATGATTGGATAAAACCAGAAAATGGTGGTGGACAAATGGTTGATGCCTTGCGTTATTACCTTACAGCAATTGCTCCAGAAACAAAAGACAGCGAATTTACTTGGAAAGGATTTCATCAGGCATACAAAAGTGAACTGAGTGATATTTTTGGAAATTTTGTAAATCGCACCTTTGTTTTAATGCATAAATTATGCAATGCAAAAGTTCCTGTTTTTCATAATAATATTATTGATGATGATGATAAACAATTAATACAAGAAATTCATCAAACAAAAATTATTGTAGAAAAATTATTAGAAGAATTTAAATTTAGAGAAGCACAATTTACTGTAATAGATTTAGCAAGAAAGGGAAATCAATATTTGCAAAAAAAAGAACCTTGGAAGAAACCGTTGACAGTAGATGGTCAACAGTCAACTGAAAATCAAAAGTTAGTAGATAATTGCATTCATCTTTGTTTACAATTAACAGCAAATCTTTCTATACTTATTCATCCATTCTTACCTTTTACAGCAAAAAAAATGTTACACATGATGAAAGTGGTAGACAAAATGTTAGACTGGTCAAATGCAGGCTCAGTAACACTTTTAAAAACTGGTTATAGTTTAAGAGCACCAGAAATATTATTTAGAAAAATAGAAGAACAAGAAATTGAATACCAAGTTGAAAAACTAAAAAAGAAAAATTTAAAAACTAAAATGGAAACTAACGAGAAACAAGAAACAACTAACGATTCAACCAATCAACCAATCATCAAATCAACAATCCACTTTGATGATTTTGCTAAAATAGATTTACGCATTGGAACCATAATTCATGCAGAAAAAGTGGAGAACGCCGATAAGCTTTTAAAACTTGAAGTAGATTTAGGTTTCGAAAAAAGAATAATTGTTTCGGGTATTGCTCAACATTTTAATCCACAAGATATCATTGGCAAGCAAGTAACAGTTGTTTGTAATCTTGCACCAAGAAAAATGAAAGGCATAGAAAGCAATGGAATGATATTAATGGCAGAAGATAAAACTGGTAAACTTCATTTTATTAATACTCCAGAAAATATAGATACTGGCAGTTCTGTAAGTTAAAATTGAGCAAAATTGTTGATTATTATCCTTAAATAATATCTTGTTTTAATAAAAACTAAAACAAACTATAATAAATAACTTACATATTTAGTAAAAACTATATTTTTGCCAAGTAACTAAAACGTTTAAAAATGTCAGACATCGCTACAAAAGTTAAAAAAATCATCGTAGATAAATTAGGAGTTGATGAAGGTGAAGTAACAACAGAAGCCTCTTTTACTAATGATTTAGGAGCAGATTCTTTGGATACAGTTGAATTAATTATGGAATTTGAAAAAGAATTTAATATTTCAATTCCTGATGAGCAAGCTGAAACCATCACTACTGTTGGTCAAGCTGTTGCTTATTTAGAAGAACACGCCAAGTAAGAATTACATTAAACCGGAATAATTTCAATCCGCCTTTCTTTCGGCATTTGCCATAAGTTTGGCGGATTATTTTTTATAAAATAATTTTACTAATATGAAACATATTAGTTACCCCAACGTAGCTTAGTATGCCTTGTATTTTATTATTATAATTGTTTTCAAAAAAATTGTTTTATGCAATTAAAAAGAGTAGTAGTAACAGGAATTGGAGCATTAACACCAATTGGCAATAACTTAAATGACTATTGGAATGGTTTACTTAATGGTGTTTCTGGTGCTGCACCTATTACCTTATTTGATGCATCGAAGTTTAAAACAAGATTTGCTTGTGAAGTAAAAAACTTCGATCCAACAGAATTTCTCGATAAAAAAGAAGCCCGAAAATTAGATCGATTTGCACAATTTGCTTTAGTTGTAAGTGATCAAGCAATGACGGATGCTGGCTTGAATAAAGACAACATTAATCCAGATAGAGTAGGTGTGGTTTTTGCAAGTGGCATTGGTGGACTATCTACCTTTCAACACGAAGTTTCTGCTTTTACTTTAGGAGATGGAACACCTCGTTTCAATCCTTTCTTCATTCCAAAAATGATTTTAGATATTGCTGCTGGTCACATAAGTATGAGACACAATTTACGTGGACCAAACTTTGCTGTTGTTAGTGCATGTGCAAGTAGCACAAATGCAATTGGTCAAGCATTTGATATCATTCGACTTGGAAAATCTGATATTGTATTAGCTGGTGGCAGTGAGGCTGTTATTTGTGAAGCTGGTGTTGCAGGTTTTAATGCTATGAAAGCCATGAGTGAAAGAAACGATGATCCAACTACTGCAAGCAGACCATATGATAAAGATAGAGATGGTTTTGTAATGGGTGAAGCTGCTGGTTTATTGGTGTTAGAAGAATTAGAACATGCTAAAGCTCGAGGTGCTAAAATATATTGTGAAGTGATGGGTTGTGGAGCCACAGCAGATGCATATCATATCACTGCACCTCATCCAGATGGGATGGGTGCAAGAAATGTAATGCTAGCTGCATTAGCTGAAGCAAACATGCAACCAGAAGAAATTCATTATATCAATACACATGGTACTAGTACGCCAATTGGTGATGGTGCAGAAGTAAAGGCAATCACTCAAGTTTTTGGTGAGCATGCTTATAGCCTTAATATTAGTGCAACAAAAAGTATGACAGGACATTGTCTTGGTGCTGCTGGCGTTATTGAAGCAATTGCTTGTATAATGGCAGTTAATCATGATGTTATTCCTCCAACTATTAATCATTTTACTGACGATCCAGAATTAGATCCTAAACTTAATTTTACTTTTAATAAAGCACAAAAAAGAACTGTAAATGCTGCATTAAGCAACACGTTTGGCTTTGGTGGTCACAATGCTTGTGTTATTGTAAAAAAATATCAATCATAGAAATCGTTTTGCATTTTGCAAATACTTACCAATTTTCTTAAACCTTCTGCCAAAGCTTCTTTTAAAAAGCAAATAGAAAATATTTTATCTATTAAAATTGCCAATGCAGATGTATATGAAATTGCATTAAGCCATAGAAGCATTAAAGAAACCAATAACGCTAATTATGAAAGACTAGAATTTTTAGGCGATGCTGTATTAAGCAGTATTGTTGCCGACTATTTGTTTAAACGATACCCCATTAAAGGAGAAGGTTTTTTAACAGAGATGAGAAGCAAAATGGTGAATCGACAACAACTCAACGACATTGCCATTAAAATGGGCATTAAGCATTTGATGTTGTACACTAAATCTGATGCTACTTTAAAAAATAGTCAAATTTTTGGCAACACATTAGAAGCAATTCTTGGAGCAATTTATTTAGATAAAGGTTACATCAAAACTCAAGACTGGGTAATTAAACAAATCATCATGCCACATATGTATGTGGAGTCTTTAGAAGCCATTGATATTAATTTAAAAAATAAATTAATTGGTTGGGCAAGCA
>JANPAT010000095.1:0-7811 GCA_031430075.1 Chitinophagaceae bacterium
TCTTGGGAGTTTTTAAAGCAATATATCAATACACCATCACCAGTTGGTTTTGAAAGTGGGGGACAAAAAATTTGGTTAGAATATATAAAACAATATACCGATACACATATGGTAGATCCTTATGGAACTGCAGTAGGCATAATTAATCCAACTGAAAATTTTAAAGTAGTTATTGAAGCACATGCCGATGAAATAAGTTGGTTTGTAAATTATATTACTACCGAAGGAATTATATATTTAAAAAGAAATGGTGGTGTTGACCATCAAATTGCACCTTCGATGAGAGTATTAATTCATGGCAAAAAAGGTGCAGTAAAGGCAGTGTTTGGGTGGCCTGCAATTCATACAAGACTTTCAAATGGTGAAGGCAAAGAAACACAACCAAAAACTGATAATTTATTTTTAGATTGTGGTGCAAGAAGTAAAAAAGAAGTTGAAGAATTAGGTATTCATATTGGTTCTGTAGTTACTTACGAGGATGGTTATGATGAGTTAGCTTATGGCTATTTAATTGGAAGAGCTTTTGATAATAGAATTGGTGGATTTATGATTGCAGAGGTGGCCAGATTATTAAAAGAAAACAATAAAAAACTTCCTTATGGTTTGTATGTTGTTAATGCTGTACAAGAAGAAATTGGATTACGTGGTGCTGAAATGATTGCAAGAAGAATAAAGCCAAATATTGCAATTGTTACCGATGTAACACATGATACACAAACCCCCATGATTAGTAAAATTATTGAAGGTGATGTTTCTTGTGGTAAAGGCCCTTCGCCTTGTTATGGACCAGCAGTGCATAACAAACTATTAAATTTTGTACAAGATATTGCAGCAAAGAAAAAAATTAAATTGCAAATGAGAACTGTTAGTAGAAGTACTGGCACAGATACAGATAGTTTTGCTTATGCTAATGATGGTTGTCCGAGTGTTTTAATTTCAATTCCTTTACGTTACATGCATACCACTGTTGAAATGTTACATAAAGATGATATTGAAAGCACCATACATTTAATGTATGAAACACTTTTGGCCCTTACACCAAAAACTAACTTAAATTATTTTTAGCACGATTGTATAATTATTAGAAGTAATTGTTAATGAATCAAAAAAAGAATACCACACGAATAGCTATTTTAGATTTGTACGAAGGTGCCGAAAACCAAGGTATGCGTTGTATTAGAGAGTTGATTAATCAATGGAGCGATGAAAATAAAATTGATGTAATTTTTGAAGAATTTGAAGTTAGAATTAATCAAGAAGTTCCAGATTTAAGTTTTGATGCATACATTTCAACAGGTGGGCCAGGTTCACCAATCGATACAGAAGCTTCAGACTGGGAAAAAATTTATTTTAATTGGCTAAAAAAAATTGAGGCTTTTAATAATCTTGAAGAAAATTATATCAAGAAAAAAGTATTCTTTATTTGCCATAGTTTTCAATTAGCCTGTAGGCATTATAATATTGGAAAAGTTTGCAAAAGGAAGTCCACTTCATTCGGAATTTTTCCAGTTCATGTTGTCGGCTTTCCAACAGATGAAATGGTTTTTGAAGGACTAAATAATCCTTTTTATGCAGTTGATAGCAGAGATTATCAGGTAATAGAACCAAATTATAATGTGTTAAGTGTAATGGGTTCAACTATTTTGGCCATAGAGAAAGACAGACCACATATTCCTTTTGAAAGGGCTATTATGGCTGTTAGATTTAATGAACATTTTATTGGTACTCAATTTCATCCTGAAGCAGATGCAATAGGCATGAGCATGTATTTGCAGAGAGCAGATAAAAAAGAAACCATAATTAAAAATCACGGTGAAGATAAATGGGAAAGCATGGTGGAGCAATTGCAAGACCCAGATAAAATAATCTATACTTATAATCTTATTTTACCCAATTTTTTAAACTCTTTAATTGGAAATTTAGTGTATTAATTTACTCAGCTCTTTTTACAACTTGTGCAACTAAATTGGCTTCTGTAGCAACTTTTCCTCCAACATAAACAGTGCCTTTCATTTCACAAATTCCTCTACGAATAGGCGAAATAAATTCCATTTTTAATAACATTGTATCTCCAGGAACAACTTTTTGTTTGAATTTACAATTATCAATTTTCAAAAAATAAGTATCATAATTTCCTTCGGGCATAGCATTAATGCATAAAATACCACCTGTTTGTGCCAAAGCTTCAATTTGTAAAACACCTGGCATTACAGGATTATTAGGAAAATGCCCAGGGAAAAACCATTCGTTAAAACTAACATTTTTTATGCCTACAATGTGCTTATCTGTGAGTTCAATAATTTTATCAACAAATAAAAATGGATGACGATGTGGAAGAGTTTTTTCTATTTGTTGTAAAGAAAAAACTGGTGGTAATGTTGGATCGTAAACTGGTACATCTTTAACATGACGATTTTTTTTGATGTACTGTTTTATTTTCTTTGCAAATTCAACATTTGAGCTATGTCCAGGTCGGTTAGCAATAATTCTACCTTTAATTGGATAGCCAATTAAAGCCAAATCTCCAATTACATCTAATAGCTTATGACGAGCAGGTTCGTTCGGAAAACGTAACTCTAAATTATTTAAATATCCTTCGCTTTTTACTTCAATTTTATCTCTTTTAAAAGCTTTAGCCAAACGATACATTTCCTCATCGGTAATGGGTTTATCAACAACAACAATAGCATTATTAATATCGCCACCTTTTACCAATTCATTATCCAATAACATTTCTAGTTCATGTAAAAAGCAAAATGTTCTACAAGGTGCAATTTCAGATTGAAATTCTTTAATAGATTTTAACCCTGCATGTTGTGTTCCTAAAACTGGACTATTAAAATCAATTAATGTTGTAATCTGATAATCTATTGCAGGCATAGCAACCATTTCAACACGTTTGGCCTCATCATATAAGAAAATGTTTTCATCTATGCTGTACCAAACCTTTGAAGCATCTTGTTCAATCACTCCAGCCATTTCTATCATGTCTGTGAAAGGCTGACTACTTCCATCGATAATTGGAATTTCTGGGCCATTAATTTCAATCAAACAATTATCAACACCCATACCAACTAAAGCTGCCAAAACATGTTCTACCGTACTCACTTTTGCATCTTCAACTTGTAATGTTGTTCCTCTACTAGTATCAGTTACCAAATCGCAATCTGCTTTAATAATTGGTTTATTCGGCAAATCTACTCTTTGAAATTGCATGCCAAATCCAGGATTAGCAGGCTTTATAATCATATCAACTAAAACACCTGTGTGCAAACCAGTACCACTAATTGTTGCAGTTTTAGCAAGTGTATGCTGTTTATCGGGGTTAAATTTTATATCCATTATTCTGTAAAAATTAAAATAAAAATAAGGTTTTAATTAGTTTATTAATTCTGCTTCTACATCATAATCGTAAGCTTTTATAATTTTTACATTAACAAAACTTCCAATTTGTAATTTTTTAGTACTATTAATCACCACTTCATTATCTACTTCTACACTATCAAATTCTGTTCTTGCTAAATATCTTCCAGCTTCTTTTTTATCAATTAAAACGCTGAATTCTTTGCCCACTTTTTCTTCGTTTTTATTCAAACTAATTTCTTGTTGCACTTCCATTATTTCTTGTGCCCTCCGCTCCTTTTCTTCTGTTGGTACATCATCAATTAATTCATGTGCTGATGTATTTTCTTCGTGACTGTATTGAAAAATACCTACTCTATCAAATTGGTGTTGTAACAAGAAAGACTTCAATTCTTCAACATCTTCTAAAGTTTCACCAGGAAATCCAGTAATTAATGTTGTTCTAATACAAATACCAGGAACAGCAGCTTTTATATTGTTGATAAGTTCATCCATTTCTGCTCGTGTAATATTTCTTTTCATGGCCTTCAACATATTATCACTAGCATGTTGTAAAGGAATATCTAAATAATTACAAATATTTTTTCTTTCTCTCATGACTTCTAAAATTTCCATTGGAAATTTATGAGGATAAGCATAATGCAAACGAATCCATTCTAAACCTTCAATATCTGCTAATTGATGCAACAGTTTTGGTAAAGCTCTTTCTTTATAAATATCTAACCCATAATAAGTAAGTTCTTGTGCAATAAGCATAATTTCCTTCACACCTTTTTTTACTAATGATTTTGCTTCTTGAACTAATTCTTCAATTGGCTTACTCACATGTTTTCCTCTCATTAAGGGTATAGCACAAAAAGAGCAAGTTCTGTTACAACCTTCACTGATTTTTAAATAGGCATAATGTTGTGGAGTGCTTAACAATCTTTCTCCTAACAATTCAGTTTTATAATTTGCATTAAATTGTTGAAGAATCAATGGCAATTCTAAGGTTCCAAACCAAGCATCTACCTCTGGAATTTCTTTTTCTAAATCCTGTCTGTATCTTTCACTCAAACACCCAGTAACATAAACTTTATCTAATTTACCATTGATCTTATGCTGAACTTGTTCAATAATAGTATTAATGCTTTCTTCTTTAGCCTTATCAATAAATCCACAGGTATTTACAACTACTATATTGTGGTCGTTTTTTTTATTTTCGTGAACCACATCAATTTCGTTAGCTAATAATTGACCACTTAACACCTCACTATCAACTAAATTTTTGCTACAACCTAATGTGATAATGTTTACTTTATCTTGTTTTAATGACTTCACTTTCATTGGCCGGCAAAGTTAATGGTTGAAACGGATGATACAAGACTAAACCAAGCTAAATAATAGTTTTAACAATAATCGAAAGTGCTATTTTTGAAGTTCATGACAACTGTTAGTAAACAATTAAAACAAAGCATTATTTGGAGGGGATTTTATTTTATTACTTTGTTATTGGTAAACATTGTTATTTCAAGAGTTTTAAAGGCTGAAGGTGCTGGTATAATTTTCTATCTATCGAATATTTTCTCATTTGGTGTTTTAATTTTTAGTGCAAATCTTGATGGAGGGTTTACATTTTTTGCTTCAAGTAAAACTATTAAACATCAGAAATTGGCAAGTTTGGCAATAGTTTGGACTGCAGTAATGGGTATTATTGCTTTTTTAATACTTCCATTATATTTTAAATATTTCGATACCGAACTGCAATTAAATTTTAATAATATTTCTCAATATGGTGTATTTTATATTGTAGGAATTTTACTCGTCAACTTTTTCACTGCTTTATTTTATAGTAAGGGTAATTTTTTTCTACCAAATATTATTTTAGCAATAACTAATTTATTGCTAATTGTACTTATATATTTTGGTGTTTATACTGGCTCAAGTTTTGAACAAATCATGCACGATTATTTTCAGTTTTTAATTTTGCAAGGTGTTTTATTATTAGTTGCTTTTTATTGGAATTATCAAATCATTACTAAAATTGAATTACTAAATAAACCAGAATTTAAAGATTTAATTAAATATTCTTCTATTTCATTATTAGGAAATTTTCTTTTCTTTTTTGTATATAGGATTGATTATTGGTTTGTAAAAGAATGGTGTACAAATGTGGGAGATTTGGGAAATTATATACAAGCATCTAAGCTTTCTCAAATGCTTTTAATTATTCCTCAAATATTGGCTAGCAGTATATTCCCTCAATTAGCAAGTGGAGAAAACAATGAGCAGATTGTAAATACAATTGCAAAATTGTTCAGGGTATTTTCAATTATTTTCATCATAATTTTTCTGATAATTTTACTTTTTGGTCAATGGATTTTTCCATTTGTCTTTGGCAATAGTTTTTCAACAATGTACATGCCCATGTTAATACTAATTCCAGGTATATTTTGTTTATGTTGTTCAACATTATTATCGGCTTATTTTTCTGGTAAAAAACAAAATCAAATTAATTTATATGCTGCTGCTTTTGCATTATTAATCATGATTATTCTAACTATTAGTCTAAAATCGAATTACAATATTCTAATTGCTGCTAGTATAAGTAGTGTAACTTATTTTATAGAAACTTTATTTTGTTTTATGCATTTTTCAAAAAATGAAACCCTAAACTGGAAACAAATTTTTAATTATTCCCGTAAAGATTGGACATGGGTAAAAGGAATTTTAGGAATTAATAAGACAAATTGACGAAAATATTTTGTAGCACTATATTTGTTTGCAAAACCTCTTATCTTTCGAACCTGAAAAAACACATCATGAATATACCTAATGAATTTGAGAAATATGCCATAAAGCATAAAGGAATTGGCAGCAATATTTTACATCAATATAAAACAAAATTTAACCCAACTAACCTCACTCCTTACATCATTGAAGAAAGACCACTAAACATTGCTCAAATGGATGTTTTTAGTAGATTAATGATGGATAGAATTATTTTTCTAGGACAAGGAATTGATGATTATGTGGCTAATATTATTACAGCACAAATGTTATTTTTAGAAAGTGCCGATAGAACCCGTGATATTCAAATGTACATCAACAGCCCAGGAGGAAGTGTTTATGCTGGTATGGGCGTTTATGATACCATGCAATTTATTAGTCCAGATGTAAGTACGATTTGTACTGGCATGGCTGCAAGTATGGGTGCTGTTTTACTTTGTGCTGGTGTAAAAGGTAAAAGAACTGCTTTAAAACATAGCAGAATTATGTTGCATCAACCAAGTGGTGCTATAGGTGGACAAGCAACAGATATTGAAATTACTGCAAGAGAAATTAAATTATTGAAACAAGAATTATATGAAATTATTGCTGAACATTGTGGTAAAGACAAAGAGACAGTAGCTAAAGATTGTGATAGAGATTTTTGGATGAAAGCTACTGATGCAAAAGAATATGGAGTAGTTGATGAAGTTTTATTAACCAACCCAAGAAAAGCAAATAACAAATAAAGATAAAACCATATACGATGAATTATATTTATATGAACGATGAAGATGAATCTCCAAAAGAAGATAAACAAGATGCTTCTTCTGGAATGTTGAACAAAAAATTAGAAAAATTATTCTTTGAAAAAAGATCTATTTATTTATGGGGACCTGTTGATGATAAAAGTGCAAAGGATATTGTAAATAAATTAATGCTTTTAGAAGCCGATAAACCTGGCAAAGAAATAAAATTTTACATCAATAGTCCTGGTGGAGTGGTTACAAGTGGAATGGTAATGTATGATACAATTCAACTCATCAAGTCGCCTGTTAGCACCATTTGTATGGGTTTAGCTGCAAGTATGGGAAGTATTTTATTAAGTTGTGGAACAAAAGGTAAAAGATACATTTTTCCAAGTGGTGAAGTGATGATTCACCAACCTAGTTTAGGTGGATATTTTCAGGCAACATCTGCCGATATTGAAATTCAGGCAGAACAAATAAGGAAAACCAAAGAATTAGGTGCAAAAATTTTAGCAAAAAATTGTGGTAAAACCATTGAACAAATTATGCGAGATTTTGACAGAGATTATTGGATGAATGCTCAAGAAGCTGTTGATTATGGTATTGTTGATGGAGTTTTAGATAAGATATAATTGCATTCTTTATTTTTTAAAGGTTAATAAAGTAATTTGTTAACCTTTTTTAGTTTATCACCACATTTATTGAATATGCTTAACTTTGCTGTGTAATTTAACACTATGTCGAAGACGAATATTTTACATTGTTCTTTTTGTGGTAGATCGAAAGATGAAGTTGGAATTCTGATAGCTGGCCAAGAAAGTCATATTTGTGAAGAATGTGTTGTGCATGCACAAGAAATTGTTGAACAAGAATTAGGCGATCAAACCAATCAAAAAAAATCTAAACAACAAAATAAAAAACTGGTTGTAAAAAAACCTAAAGAGATTAAAA
>JANPAT010000096.1:0-4073 GCA_031430075.1 Chitinophagaceae bacterium
AGAAGTTATTTACGTGGTAAAGAAGGCACATCTGTACAACTGAAAATAATTAGAGATGGTAAACAAAAAAATATACGAATTGTTCGTGCATCAATTCCAATACCTTCAATAGATGTTGCGTATAAAATTGATTCAATTACAGGTTACATTAAAATAAACAAGTTTGCTGAAAGAACTTATGAAGAATTTATGCAAAGTTTAGAAAGTTTGCAAAAACAAAAAATTTCAAAGTTAATTGTAGATTTAAGAGATAATAGTGGAGGCTATATGCATGCAGCAACTGCTATTGCAGATGAGTTTTTAGATGGTGAAAAATTAATTGTTTATACACATGGAAACAAATCGGAGAAAACTGTTTTTCATTGTAAAAAAGAAGGCTTATTTGAAAAAGGAAATTTGATTGTTTTAATAGATGAATACACAGCTTCGGCAAGTGAAGTATTGACTGGTGCTTTGCAAGATTGGGATAGAGCAACTATTATTGGTCGTCGTTCATTTGGTAAAGGTTTAGTGCAACAACAATTTAATTTAAGCAATGGTGGAGCTTTAAGATTAACTGTTGCTCGTTATTACACTCCTTTAGGTAGAAATATTCAGAAGCCTTACACTAATGGAATTGATGAATATAAAAATGAATTAGAACATAGATTTTATGATGGAGAATTGAGGAATAAAGATTCTATTTCTGTAGTTGGAAAGTCTATTTATAAAACTCCAAAAGGAAAAATAGTTTATGGTGGTGGTGGAATTATTCCTGATGTTTATATTCCTATTGATTCTTTAATTATCGATACAACTTTGAATAATTATAAACTTGTTGGTTCATTTGAAAATTTTATTTTCAAATATTTTATACAACATCAACAACAATTAAAGTTGTATAAAAATTTTGATAATTTTGATAAGGGCTTTACCCTTGCCAATGATGATTGGAATTCATTTGAACTATATGCCAAAAAAGATAGCATAAAATTTAATAACGGTATTATAAAAAATAAACCCTTTTTGGAAAAAAGAGCAAAAGAAAATTTAATCAAATTTTTATTTAGCAAAGAAGATTATTTTAAATACAAAAACTTGAATGATAATTTTATAAAAAAGTCTTTAGAAATAAAAGCAAGCAACTAATTTATTTAAAGTTCACTAATGAGAAAATCATGCTATCTATGAATTTTCCATTGGTAAAATGGTTTTCTTTAAAATAAGCTTCTTGAACAAATCCATTTTTTAGTAAAAGTTTTTTCGAAGCTTCATTTTCAGGATTAATATTCGCTTCAATAGAATGCAATTGTAGTTGATTAAAACCAAAATCAATTAGAGGTTTCATTACTTCATTCATAATTCCTAGTCTATGAAAATTGGGATGAAGAATATAGCCAATTTCACATCTAAAATTAGGTTTATCCCAACGCCAAAAACCAAAATTGCCAATTAGTATTTTATTTGTTTTTAAAGAAATCACCCAATTCACTCCATCTTGTTTTTCATAAATATCATCAATAACTTTTATCAAATTCAGTACATCTTCATGTGTTTTGGCAATGGGTCTATCAATATATTGCATAGCAATTAGGTTAGATCTGATTGCAAACAAATCTGCAGCATCATCATTGGTTATTCTTCTTAATAACAGTCTTTCAGTTTCTATTTCTGGGAAATAACTAAAATCGTAGGGTTGCATAAAATTTATTTAAACATTGTGGCAGCTGCTAATAAACTTTCGGGTTTACCAACATCAATAAACAAATCATCACTATGATCATAAGCAACAATAGAGTTTATTTTCATCAAATCTAAGTACACATCAACTAAAGAAAATTTTCTAGTTTTATTCATCAGGGATAAAAGTTTTGTTTGTACAATATGCATTCCACTAAATGCTAATTGTTGATGAAGTTTGGCATCAAAATGCTCTACTCCTTTTACTTCATTTGTTGCAGCATTCATCCAACCACAAAGTTGATTTTGCTGATTGAATAAAAAATATCTACTAGTATTTCTTTTAGTTACTGCTAAAGTTGCTATAGCAATTGAAGCTTTATGAGCAGCTAACATTTTATCTAAATTCAAATTGGTTAATATGTCAACATTCATCAACACTATGTTTTCATAACCAATAAAAAATGGAGCAGCTTTTAACAATCCCCCACCAGTTTCTAAAACCTCATTAGTCTCATCACTTATCAATACTTCACTTCCCCAGCCATTATTTTCTTTAATAATTGCTTTTATTTGATCAGCAAAATGATGCACATTAACTACAACTTTTCTTATACCAAATTGTTGCAAATACTCAATATTATGTTGTAGTAAAGTTTTATTATTAACAACTGCCAATGCTTTAGGGTGCACATCTGTAAAAGGTTTTAGCCTTGTGCCTAAACCTGCAGCAAATAACATAGCAATCATACTTTTATCCTCTTTCATTAATTTTTATTTTACCCATTGCTCTTGATTGAGATGGGTAAGTTCAACTTGCAATTTGTATTTATTTTTCAAATGTCTAGCAGTTTGTTCAGCAGCAAAAACACTTCTATGTTGACCACCAGTACAACCAAAATTAATTTGCAGATGTTCAAAACCTCTATTTAAATAATCTTCAACATTAATATCAATCAAATCCCAAACACTATTTAAATATCTATTCATTAAAGTTTCTTGTTCTAAATAATCCATCACTGGTTTATCTTTTCCTGATAACTTTTTATATTCATCTTTTCTACCAGGATTTAAAATTCCTCTCATATCAAAAACAAAACCTCCTCCATTGCCTGAATCATCTTGTGGTATTGATTTTTTGTAACTAAAACTATTAATTATAATTTTTAATTTAGTGTGTTGATTGGCTTTTGTTGGGGTGAATTTTTTAATAATATTTTCAGATGTTACAAATTGCAATATTTTATCAAACTCGGGTGTATCAATACCTAATATAATATGATCAACAAAATATTTTAAGTTGTTTAATCCCATTGGAATGCTTGCAAGAAAATGTGCTTTACGTTCAAACAAACCTCTAAATCCATAAGCACCTAAAACTTGTAATAGCCTAATTAAAACATATCCATAATATTGATTAATAAATCTAGATTTATTGATTGTAGCTTGAAGTTCAATTTCTAATTCTTCAATATAATAATTTAACAATTCTTCTTTCCATTCATTACTTAATTCTGCTTTTGCTTGCCATAATAAACTGGCCACATCATATTGCAAGGCACCTTTCATTCCACCTTGATAATCTATAAAATAAACTTCATTATCATTTATTAAAATATTACGGCTCTGAAAATCTCTGAACATGAAAAATTTATGTTCAGCATGGTGTAAATAATCAGCCAATAATTCAAACTCTTTTAGCAGCCTTTGTTTGTCGTAGGGGTATTGTAAAGTATCTAAAAAATAATATTTAAAATAAAGCAAATCAGATAATATGGCTTCTTTTCCAAACTGTTTGGCTGTGATACATTGGTTATAATCAAATCCATCATCGCCTTTAACTTGAATGGCAACTAATTTCTTTAAACTTTTTTTATACAATTCAAAAACTTCATTACATAATTTTTTTTGCTCTAATTTATCCAACAAACTTTCGGTGCCAACAAACTCTTGCAAATAAGCAGTACAATCTGAGTTGGTAATTAAAACTTTTGGTGTATTTAATTTTTTATTTTGGAAATGATTACTACAATAAATAAAAGCTGTGTTCTCTTTAATGTTTTCGCTGTATGTGCCAATGAATAGTTGGCTATCAGAAATAATCTGATAATAATTTCTATCGCTACCACTTTGTGGAATTTTTAAAATGTTATCAGGTTCTTTGCCTTTAAGTTGAATAAAAAGCTCAGTTAAAACTGTAATTTGATTTTGCACCATTAAACGAAAATAAACAAGATGATTGAATATGTTATAGTTGGTTTTTTAGATTAAGCAGAATAGAAAATTAAAATTAATAATCCTTTGTGCATACAAATGCAATTTGCCTTAATTTCACGCCTTGAATTAATATGAACAAAAGTTTGTGCTAACAAGCTTTTAAAAAATGAAAAAATATGGCAGAAGTGATTTTAATG
>JANPAT010000097.1:0-6489 GCA_031430075.1 Chitinophagaceae bacterium
TCTTTGAACAGCTAAAAAATATCCAGCATTGTTAAATGGTAAATTTACTGTTACAACATAGGCATCAATTCTATAACAAACAGAACCGGGTGCAGGTGTTGGATTGATGCAAGGATCAAATGTGGTGATGCTTGGTCTATCTGTAAAAGATAATGGAACTGTTAAGTTTTGTAAGATGTTGTTGTTGGCACCATCAAAAATGCCTAAATATATTTGTTGATCAATTTGTCCACCAACTGATGAACAAGAGAGGTATTGCCTTACAGTAATTTTATATCTGTTTGTTCTTGCAACTGAATCTGTACTAACATACTCGTACTGAATCCAACCACCTTTTAAATGATTAGAAAAACCATATTGCTGAAAACAAATTATAAAAATGCAAAATACAAATAACTTTCTCATCATATTACATCAACTTTTCTATTCATCAAAGTCTAAAAATATCGAATATATTTTAACACAAAACTTTAATATTTTTTTTAATGGAATTATAACAATTAGGTTGTAGACTTTCATTCTGTATTTTTGTTTAAAACAATTTATAAGATGAAACTTTTTTTCAGCATTTTATTCTGCACAATTTATAGCGTTACAAGTATTGCACAACCCAAAAAAACAAGCATTGCAAATAATGTTAGCGAAACAAAACCTCTTTCTAAACCCAAATTAGTTGTAGGAATTGTTATTGATCAAATGCGTTGGGATTATCTGTATCGTTTTCAACCATTATTTGCTGCAAATGGAGGATTTAAACGAATGATGAACGATGGTTTTAATTGTAACAACACCTTAATCCCTTACACACCAACAGTTACAGCTTGTGGACACACTTGTGTTTATACAGGTTCTGTTCCTAATATTCATGGTATTACTGGAAATAATTGGTGGGATAAAGCAGCCAATAAAGAAATGTATTGTACAGAAGATAAATCAGTTTCAGCAGTTGGTAATTCAAAAGGCGATGCAGGGAAAATGAGTCCTAAAAATATGCTTACAACAACTATAGGAGATGAACTAAGATTAGCATCAAATTTTAAAAGTAAAGTAATAGCTGTTGCTTTTAAAGATAGAGGAGCAATTTTACCTGCAGGTCATAGTGCTAATGCAGCTTATTGGTATGATAGAGCAACAGGAGAATTTATTTCAAGCTCTTATTACATCAATAATTTACCACAATGGGTAAATAATTTTAACTCAAGAAAAATAGTTGACTCATTTTATACTTTAGGTTGGCAAACTAAATTAAATAAAGAAACCTATTTACAATATTGTACTGAAGATGTAAAAGATTATGAGAACAAAGCTTTTGGTAAAGAAGCTCAAGGTTTTCCTTACAACAATCTTGCACAGTTTATTAATAAAGATTATAACAAAATTATTAGTACCCCTTTTGGCGATAAAATAATTATTGAATTAGCAAAATCGGCATTATTAAATGAAAAATTAGGTGCAAATAATGCAACGGATATGCTAGCTGTAAGCTTTTCTAGCCCCGATTATGTAGGCCATAGTTTTGGTCCAAATAGTTGGGAGGTTTTAGATGCTTATATAAGATTAGATGAAGAATTAGGGAAGTTTTTTGATTTTTTAAATGCACAATATGGCAAAGGAAATTATTTATCTTTTTTAACCGCAGACCATGCTGTTGCTCATGTTCCTGGCTTTATGCAAGAACATAAATTACCAGGTGGTGTGTTTGATGATAGAGCAGCAGAAAAAGAAATGAATACTTTATTAATGAATCAATTTGGAGCTAGTCGTTTAATAGTTTCATCATCAAATTTTCAAATTTCTTTAAATCATAATAAAATCGATTCTTTAAAACTTGATGAAAAAAAAATAGCCCAATGGATTATACAATATTTAAAATCAAGAGATGAAATAATGAATGCTTTTGAACTAGATGATTTGATGAAACAACCCATGAATAAAACAGTTAGAGAAATGTTGGCCAATGGTTATTTTTCTGGAAGAAGTGGAGATATTCAATATATTTTAAAACCAGGCTTTATTGATGGAATGAAAACAGGTACCACTCATGGTTTATGGAATCCTTACGATACACATATTCCTTTATTATGGTATGGTTGGGGTATTAAGAAGGGCAGCACACACCGAGAAACTTATATGACAGATATTGCAGCTACACTTGCAGCTTTATTAAAAATACAAATGCCCAATGGATGTATTGGTAAAGTAATTACAGAGGTAATGCAATAGATTAATTTCAGTATTTTGGAAATGTGTTTAATGTTGTTATAGTATTGTTTTCAAACTTCCATAAAAAAGTATTTGTACCATTACTTAAACACAAATATGGGGCTTGTATTTTACTATTATAAGCTAAAGTTTGTTGTAAAGTTGATGAAGAAATAACAACGTCTGTTTGTTTACATTCAATAATCATCCAAGGCATAGCATCTTTATAAATAACTATGTCAAATCTTTTTTTTAATTCCCCCACTTGAATTTCTTTTTCAATAGCAAATAATGAACTCGGGTATAAATATTCTGTTTGTAAATATTTAATAATATGTTGTCTTACCCATTCTTCTGGTGTAAGCATGATCCATTTATTTCTTATGTTATCATAAATAAAGTCTTTATTTTTTACTTGTTTAAACTTAAAATCATATTTTGGGAAAACTATATTTATCACGCTATACAACTTATTTAGTTACTTTTACAATATTAATTGCTTAGAATTAAAGGATAAGAATAATTTATGAAAACAAAACAAGAAATAGTAACCAACTGGCTTCAACGATATACTGGTGAAGCATTAGAAAATTTTGGTGAATATATTTTGCTTACCAATTTTAGTAACTATGTTGCACTTTTTGCAAAATGGCATAAAGTAAAAGTTGTTGGCAAAGACAGACCTTTTCAATGTGCTACTGCAAAAGGAATTACTATTATTAATTTTGGTATGGGAAGCCCAGGTGCAGCAACCATAATGGATTTGTTAAGTGCCATACAACCTAAAGCAGCATTGTTTTTGGGCAAATGTGGGGGGCTTAAAAGAAAACATAAACTGGGCGATTTAATTCTACCCATTGCTGCAATAAGAGGCGAAGGTACAAGTAATGATTATTTTCCTCCTGAAGTTCCCGCATTACCTGCTTTTGCTTTGCAAAAAGCCATTTCAACAACCATTAGAGATTATGCTGTTGATTATTGGACAGGAACTGTTTTTACAACCAATAGAAGAGTTTGGGAACATGATAATGATTTTAAAAATCATTTGAAAAAAGTTCGTGCATATGCAATTGATATGGAAACTGCTACCATTTTTATGGTTGGATTTTATAATCATATTCCAACAGGTGCTTTACTTTTAGTTAGTGATAGCCCAATGGTGCCTGAGGGTGTTAAAACAGAAGATAGTGATAAAAAAGTAACTTCTGAATATGTTGAAAGACATTTAAAAATTGGAATCGATTCTTTAAAACAATTAATCAATAATGGCCTTACGGTTAGGCATCTAAAATTTTAATATCAAAAAAGGAGTTTCAATTTGAAACTCCTTTTTTTTATTCATTTTTATTCCGCCCAACTCATGGTATAGCCAATATTTTCAATTTGAATAGCCTCTTCAGTTAATTGTAATGGATGAAAAGTATCTACCATTACTGCCAATTCATTAGTTTCTTTTTTACCAATGCTTTTTTCAACAGCACCAGGATGTGGTCCATGAGGAATTCCTGCAGGATGTAAGGTCATCATGCCTCTGGTAACATTTTTTCTACTCATAAAATCTCCATCAACATAATATAAAAGCTCATCACTATCAATATTACTATGATTGTAAGGAGCAGGAATTGCATCTGGATGATAATCGTATAACCTTGGGCAAAAACTACACACTACAAAATTATTTGCATCGAAAGTTTGATGAACAGGTGGTGGTTGGTGCACTCTACCAGTTATTGGTTCAAAATCATGAATGCTAAAAGTATAAGGGTAACAACAGCCATCCCAACCCACTACATCAAAGGGATGATTGGCATAATGTAAACCATAAAGTATCGATTTCTTTTTTGTTTTAATGATAAAGTCGCCTTGCTCATCAAAAGTTTGCAAATTTTTTGGGGTTCTTATATCTCGTTCACAATAAGGTGAATTTTCCAATAACTGTCCATATTTACTTACATATCTTTTTGGATATCGAAAAGGGCTAAAACTTTCAACAATAAATAATCTATTGT
Source organism: Chitinophagaceae bacterium (assembly GCA_031430075.1). Lineage (GTDB taxonomy): Bacteria > Bacteroidota > Bacteroidia > Chitinophagales > Chitinophagaceae > CAIVPM01. The sequence continues at coordinate 4,212 of JANPAT010000097.1, forward strand.
TTTCATTATTAAAACTAATTTGATGAATTGTACCACGTGGAATGATTATATAATCTCCATATCCAAACTCAATTTCTCCATATTGAGTTAAAAGTTTTCCTGAACCTTCGTGTATAAAAATCATTTCGTCGGCATCTGCATTTTTATAAAAATAATCTGTAGTACTTTTTTTTGGAGCAGCTAATACTATATGGCAATCGTTATTAACTAAAATTGGTTTTCTACTGTGTAAATAATCGTCTTCTGGTGTAATGTTGAAACCTTCAAAACTTCTATGTTTCAGCATTTTTTCTTCTGCAATTTTTGGAGCTAAATTAATGGGCTCATCGGTTTTTATAATTTGTGTTGGAGGATGACAATGATATAATAAAGAATAATCGTTACTAAAACCTTCGGTAGAAAATAATTGTTCAGAATATAATTTTCCGTCTGGTTTTCTAAATTGTGTATGGCGTTTATGGGGAATTTTTCCCAATGAAATATAATGAGGCATTTTATTTACGATTTAACGATTTAAGAATTATGATTTATAAAAATCAAACAAGGGCTAGTAAGAAGTATTGTAAATATTTTTCGAAAGTTCTAATGTCATTAAAAGGAAAATATATTTCCATTTGCGTTTATCGATGTGATATGTAAAATTTTTAAAGAAAGGCATACAAACTATTTTTACAATCCTCTAAACCAAGGAATTTCTTGAAATCTAAAAGGCCAAGGAACAGAGGCAAAAATTACAAATAATGCAATGGCGTATAACCAAAATAATTTTCTATGTTTTTTTACATCTGATTCAAATACTTTTTTTGAGATTGAACTCGAAATTGTAATTAATACAATTGCTATTATCATTCCGGTTAAATGTTCAATAACCCAAAAACGTAGTTGAGCATCTTTCATTACAGTCTTTATTCCAAAAGCTTTTACTAAAGCCAATCCTTTTGGTCCGAAAAAATATTGATATAAACCTACTAAAAGTGTAATGTGTGTAATGATGACTAATCTTAAATTCCAACTTCTATCTTTTTCACTATATGAATTATTATTGTGTAATAAACTTCTTGAAATATTTATAATGAGTAATAAAATAATTGCCCATCGTAAAATACCATGTAGTGCTAATAAAATTTGATCTAACATAAAAATTATTTAAAATAAATGAATTTGACTTTGCTGTTTCATACAAATATTCAACAATATTTTCATAAGAACAATTTAATTCATCAACCAATTATAAAAATTGGGGAATTCAATTTGCCAATATTTTTCATTGTGTTTAGCAATTTCTGTAATAGTTGTAAATACTTTAATGTTTTGTTTTTGTTCAAAAATTGCAGACATTTTTTTTACTTCATTTACTAAATTGGCATCTTCTTTTCCACCTGCATAAAAGTAAAGTCTAATAGGGTTGGGGTTAATAAAATTTGTTGCTTCGGTATACATTTGTTTGGCAATCCAAAACGAAGGAGAAAAAATACCAGCACTTCCAAATACAGTTGGGTATTTCATTACAGCATATAAACTAATTAAGCCACCCATACTACTTCCAGCAACAAATGTATTTTCGAATGATTTTTTTGTACGATATTTTGAATCAATAAATGGCTTTAAAGTTTGTGCTAAAAAATCAACATATAATTTACCTTGTGCAATAAATTTTGTTTTGTTATATTCAAAATCATAAGGAGCATATTCCGATAATCTATTATCTCCGCCATGATCAATTCCTACAACAATACATTCCTTCCCTGTTAGCTTTTGAAGGCTATCTAAACTTTCATCCACTCTCCATTCATCAAAATTTGCAGTTTGTTGATTAAATAAATTTTGCCCATCATGCATATATAAAACAGGAAAGGTTTTACTGCTAGATGCATAGTTTTTCGGAAGATAAATCCAAATTCTTCTTTTTTTATTGAGTTGAGGTATAAAAAATGCAGTATCTATAATTTTTACTTGAGGACTTGCTGTATAAGGCTTTGGACGTTGAGGATAATTGTCTTTCCAGCCTTTAACAGTGCAGTCTAAAGCAATATCTCCATTTACTTCAGCAATTCTATCTTCAATATCTCTACCATCGGCTTCACATTCAACTTTATCCCAACTGCCTCGGGTGAATTTAAAAGCATAATTTCCTGCTGATAAATCTTTAATTACAATCGCTTTTCTGCCACCTGCAAAAGGTTTTAGTTTGTAATTAGGATCTTTAGCATTCCAATTATTAAAATTGCCAGCAACATAAATATCTTCTTCAACTTTAGTTGCCACTGTATTTACAACT
>JANPAT010000098.1:0-1731 GCA_031430075.1 Chitinophagaceae bacterium
ATTTGTTTGGCTATAACTGGTGAGCATTATGTTTTTTATCTTCAGGAAAGAATAGGACAATATTTAAAAAAGTTCAATATCATCAAGTTTGCAACAATGTTAAAAAATAGTCCAAATATTGGTACTGGAACTATAACCACTAGAAATGACTCTAGGATTTTGCCAATGGGTAAATTTTTAAGAATGACTAAATTAAATGAGTTGCCACAAATATTAAATGTGTTAATTGGAGAGATGAGTTTTGTTGGTCCAAGACCATTAGTAGCAAAACAGTTTGGATATTACCATATTGAAATACAAACACAAATTATGGAAAATAAACCAGGCATTACAGGCATTGGTAGCATTGTGTTTAGAGATGAGGAAGAATTAGTTTCAAAATCAACTCTTCCACCACAAGAGTTCTATCAAACAGTTATCTCGCCTTATAAAGGTGCATTGGAGATTTGGTATCGCAACAACAAAAGCTTTTATGTTGATTTTATGATTTTGTTTTTAACTGCTTGGGTAGTTATATTTAAAAAAAGCAAATTAGTCTATAGTGTATTCAAGAATCTTCCAAAAAATATACATAAATCTTAAATATATTTTTCTTCCAATTATTCTATACAAATAACTGTTTATCTTTACCTTCACAAAAACACAATCAACCAAACTATAGCCCAACTCTACATTTAGATTTTTAATTGTGTTCCTTATTTTTTAAGTATGATCAAAAAAATTAACTACAAGTTTCTTGTGCTTGTTATGATGGGGTTTTTGTCATTTTACAATACCCAAGCTCAAGATTTATTAAAAGGGAAAGACATTTCTACAATAAAAGTAGATATGCTTTCCGATGAAGAAATCATTCAATACAAATTGCAATTACAGCAATCTGGTTTGTCAGAATCTCAAGCTGAGCAATTGGCTATTCAACGAGGTTTCCCTGTTTCTGAAATTGTAAAACTTAGAGCAAGAATGGCAAGGTTAGATGCCTCATCCATTACTCCAGCAATGAAATTAAAGAATGATAACAGGGTAAAAAAAGAACAAACAGAAGGAGGCAGAACTATTGATACTACTGGCTTTGATAAAGATGTAAAAAAACTCAAAGAAAAAACATTTTCGACTTTTGTTTTTGGAGGAGATTTATTTAATAACGATAACATCACATTTGAGCCAAATCTCAGAATTCCCACTCCAAAAAATTATACAATTGGTGCCGATGATGAATTAAATATTGATGTGTTCGGTTATCAAGAAGTGAATCATAAATTAGTAGTGAGTCCAGAAGGAAATATTAGTATTCCAAATGTTGGGTTAATTAATGTAAATGGAATGTCGGTTGAAACTGCAACAAAAAAAATTAGAGATAAAATGGCATCTTCAGGTTATGCTAGTATCAATAGTGGACAATCTCAAATTCAAGTTAGTATTAGCAAAATAAGAAGTATTAAAGTAATGGTTATTGGCGATGCAAGAAGAGTGGGTACTTATACATTATCATCTTTATCAACTTTGTTTAATGCCTTATATGCTTGTGGTGGACCATCTGAAAAAGGATCTTTAAGAAATATTGAATTGGTAAGAAATAATAAAGTGGTTACCAAATTTGATGCATACAAATTTCTTTTAAATGCTGATCAATCGAGTGATGTTAGATTAATGGATAGAGATGTCATCAGAATTCCAACTGCAAAAAAAATCATTACTTTAACAGGCGAAATTAATAAGCCAGCAGTTTTTGAA
>JANPAT010000099.1:0-2808 GCA_031430075.1 Chitinophagaceae bacterium
TGCCGGACCAGAGTATACGGTTTTCTTAACTGGCAATTATTATAATTCTCAACAAGCACATATTTATACACCTGTTGAAAGAGTATTTCATAAATCATTAAATGACCAAGAAAAATTTCTATCATTCGATAGACTTTGGGAAATTTATGAAACAGAACAACCCATGCCCAATGAAGAAAATTTTTACAATTATCAATTACCTAATAGTAATTTAAATGAACCACTTAAACATTTAAGTTGGGAGGCTTTTGTGGCTTGCAAAGGAACAGGATACACTAGAGTAGATATTCGTCAAGATCAATTAACAAAGAAATTATATGTACTGGAATTAAATGCTCAATGTGGTTTAAGTGAAGATGAGAATTTCACTTCTATTGGTGCTATTCTAAAATTAAGTAATCATACTTTTACTAACCTTATAAAAGAAATTATAAATAATTGTTTATCTGAAAAAAATGAGCTTTCTGTTGAAATTAAAAAAAATCATGAACCATATTTACAATTCATACACAAATAAATAATTTAACTCAATGAAAATTTGTGTTCTATTGCCCGACTATTCAACATCAAATGTAGATTATCAACACTACGATCCTCCAAGAGATTTGAGTCATTTTTTAGTGAATGATGAAGTGGAAACTGTTTTCATTAATAAACTTACCACCTACAAACAATTAAAGGAATTAAGCAAAAAAAAAATTGATATTTATGTGAATTTATGTGAGGGATATTTAGAATGGAGTGTTCCAAGCATTGATGTAATTTATACTTTAGAATTATTAAATTTACCTTATACAGGGCCAAATGTACAACTATACGACCCTTCGAAAGAGTTAATGAAATACGTTGCTTATTGTGCTAATGTTAGAACTCCTGCATACCAAATCATCAAATCAACAAACGATGTAACTAATATTAACTTAAAATTTCCATTATTTGTAAAACCTGCAAAAGCTGGTGATAGCTTGGGTATTGACAAAAATTCATTAGTAAAAAATGTTCTTGAATTAGAAAACCAGGTGAATATTATTATAGATGATTATGATGAAATATTAATTGAAGAATATATAGCTGGAAGAGAATTTACTGTAATGGTTATTGCAAATGCTGATGAAAAAACATGCAAAGCACTTGAACCGGTTGAATATATTTTTCCAGAAAATAATTATTTTAAAACCTATGCATTAAAAACATCAGAATTGCATACAGATGCTAATCGATCAATACAAGATAAATCATTGGTTGCATTATTAAAAGAATCTGCTGAAAATATTTTTAAAGCTTTTAATGGAGTGGGTTATTCTCGTTTAGATTTTAGAATGAATGAAAAAGGAGAGTTATTTTTTTTAGAAATAAATTTTACTTGTTCTGTTTTTTATTGCAATGGATATGAAGGTAGTGCAGATTATATTTTAAAATATGATGGCATTGGTCAGCAAAATTTTTTAAACCATATTATTCAAGAAGGCATTGAAAGACATAAAAGCAAGCAGTTACCTTATGAAATGAAAGGCAATGCCATTGCAGGTTATGGTATATATGCTAAAAGAAATATTGCAAAAAATGAGATTATTTTTAAAGGAGAAGAAAAATCTCAGCGAATTGTAACAAAGAAATATGTTGAAGAGAATTGGAACGAAAAAGAGAAAGAAAATTTTGCTCGTTATGCTTATCCAATTAGCAATAATGTTTTTTTGCTTTGGGATGAAAATGCAACTCATTGGGCTCCTCAAAATCATTCATGCAATCCCAATACAACTTATCAAGGTTTAAATGTTGTTGCTATTAAACCAATAAAACAAGGCGAAGAATTAACATTAGACTATGCTAGTTTTTTAAATGAATCTGCACAATCTTTTATTTGTAATTGCAATGCAAAAAATTGTAGAGGCCTAATTCAGGGAGATTCCAATAATAATATTGAGGTACGAATTAAAAAAGAAAAGCAAGAAAAATAAAAATTACAAATTTTTCTTTTGTGCCAACAAACTATAATCTCCTTCAGTTTCTTTTACAATAGTATTACTTAATAAACCTAAATGTTCAATTTCCAATTCTACAACATCTCCTTCTTGTAACCACTGTGCTGTAAAGTTTGCATCATTTAATTTACCTGTACCATTTAACTCTAAAAAGCAACCTGTACCAACAGTTCCACTTCCTATAACATCTCCTGGATGAATTGTAACACCATAACTACATCTTTCTAAAATTTCTGCAAATGTCCAATCCATATCTGCAAGATTTCCTTCACTTACTTGAATGCCATTTACTTTACAAGTCATTTTTAAATTCCAAGCTTTACCTATATGGTTTTCTTTACAAGGCACTTCAACACTTTCTAATTCATCAAGTGTTACTAAACAAGGTCCAATAACTGTACTAAAATCTTTCCCTTTTGCTGGACCGAGGTTCAATAACATTTCTTCCATTTGCAATGTTCTTGCACTCATGTCGTTCATAATCATTAAACCACCAATATAATGATCTGCTTCCGCAGCTCTAATATTTCTACCAGTTTTGCAAACAACAATTGCAGCTTCTAATTCAAAATCTAATTTGTTAAAATGATCTGTCATACAAACTATTTCACCAGGTCCTTGTATGCTATTGTGATTACTAAAATAAAAAATGGGATATTGATCATATTCGGGAATCATATCTAAACCACGATTTCTTCTTGCAGCTGCAACATGCTGACGAAAAGCATAAGCATCTCTACAACTTGTAGGAAAAGGAATTGGTGCTAATATTTGTGCATCAGAAAAACTTGCTGCAATTGGGCCTGTTATTCTTCCTTCAACTATA
>JANPAT010000100.1:0-2139 GCA_031430075.1 Chitinophagaceae bacterium
TGACTAACAATAACTACACTGCCTTTATAATGTATCAAATATTTTTCTAACCATTCAATACTTGGTAAATCAAGGTGATTGGTAGGTTCATCTAATAACAAAACATCGGGTTGTTGAAAAATCATTTTGGCCAACAATACACGCATTCTCCAACCTCCACTAAATTCTTTATATGGTCTTTTTAAATCATTATCATTAAATCCTAAGCCATGTAAAACTTCTTCAGTTTTATGTTCAATTTCATAGCCTCCTGCAACTTCTAAATCATGTAATTTTTCTGAGTAAAGTAATAAGGTTTCTTCACTACTATCAGTTTCAAGTTGTTTGGTGATTATTTCTAATTCCTTTTCAATTTTTTTTACTTCTTCAAAAGCAGAAAGCGTTACTTCTAAAATAGTTTCATTAGTATCGAAGCTCAATAAATCTTGATGTAAGTACCCCAAAGTAGTATCTTTTCCTTTTTCTACAGTACCTGCAGATGGGGTATATTCTCCAACCAAAACTTTAAATAAAGTAGATTTTCCAGTGCCATTATAACCAATTAATCCAATTCTTTCACCAGGTTGAATATGCCAAGTGGCATCTTGAACAATAACTCTTGCACCAAATTCGAATGTAACATTTTGTAAACCTATCAGCATGATGTAAATCTTAAAGGCTGCAAATGTAATAGATTAAGAATTTGTAGCAGTTTTGATGTTGTAAATTAGAAATTAAGCTTGTTTTTGTAAGATGTAAATTACTGAACTACATTTTTCTTTATGAAATATTGCTTGAATATTGGATAGAAATCCAATAAATAAAGCTTTAATAAAATTCGAATGTCCGTTTTTATATTGTTCACTAAGCATGGAAACATAAACACTATCGAACCACATGGGTTTTGTTTTAATTACAAAAAAATCATGTTGTTGTGCCAATCTTTTCATGCCATGTGGTGAGAAATGATATAAATGTCTTGGTACATCGTATCCTGCCCAATATTGTTGATAATAGGTTGCATCGAAACTGGTATAATTGGGTACAGCAATAAAAACTTTACCCTCTGGTTTTAGTATTTTTTTAAATTGGTCTAAATATCCATGAACATCATGCACATGTTCCAAAACATGCCACATAGTTATAGCATCAAATTGTCTAGCCGAAAAATCAAAAAGCTGAGTTGTTGGTTGTAATTCTATTTGATAATTTTCTTTTGCTTTTCTTGTAGCATCTTCATCAGGTTCAAGAGCAGCAACTGTCCATCCTGCTTGAGTCATAGCATTTGCAAATGCTCCTGTACCTGCACCAATATCTAATAATTTACCTTTTTGTTGCTTAATATTTTTCTCTATTAATTTTCTTTTAGAAACTAAAGTTATGTTTCTTACTGAATGATAAATTTTACTAATGAATCCCTTTTTTGTATCGGAATGTGAAATGTAATTTTCTGATTGATAATATTTGCCTATCTCAGTTTCTGATGCAATATCCTGTGTAAATCTATTATCACAATTATTGCAATGCATTACATCAAAATTTTCTGAACTTACTGTATAATCTTTTACAGATAGTGTTTGATGAAAATCTGCACTATTACATAGAGGGCAATGAGTATAATTTATGTTGGATGACATTTATGTAGGATAAACTTCTTTAATTAATAATGTGCAAAATCTTTTTCAAAATTCCCTTTTATTCTTTCTATTGGAGGATTAAAATATCCAAATTGAAGGTGAGGAAATTCTTCTTTGATTAGTTGCAAGATTTGTTTGATACCTAAAATTTCTTGTGGTTCTGCGATATTTAATTTTCCTAAATACCAATCTGGATCTATATTAAAATTTCGCCATTGAATCATCTTTAAATCTGTATCAATAATCAATTTTCTTAATGCTTCATACTCAGCAACAGTATCAGTCATTCCAGGAAAAACAAAATAATTGATGCTCGTCCATCCACCATAACTTGAAACAACTTTTAAACTTTCAATGATATCTTCAAACTCATAATTATTAGGTCGATAATATGGAGTATAAACAGATTTCTGAGCAGAGTTTGTACTTACTCTAATACTGTTCAAACCTGCTTCACATAAGGCTTTTACAGCTTTTGGCATTGAACCATTTGTATTTATATTGATGCTGCCATTTGAAGTAT
>JANPAT010000101.1:0-9648 GCA_031430075.1 Chitinophagaceae bacterium
AAGCAAACTGCCGATTCAGGAAAATATGAATGGGGAACCACTATTACCAAAGCATATTTACCTTATGAAAATGAAGAATTTTTTACAAAAGGAGATACTTTAATGGATTGGTTGCGTCAATTTGTACCTGCACATGTTACAGACGCTGATGAACCATTTTTAAGAGGTTTTTTAGGTAAGATGTTGTTTAGTGGTGATGATATTATTAAGAAAACAAATGTGTTGAGTGGAGGAGAAAAAGTTAGGTGCATGATTAGTAGAATGATGTTGCAAAATCCGAATCTTGTAATATTAGACCAACCTACTAATCATTTAGATTTAGAAAGCATTCAAAGCTTTAATGAAGGTTGTCAAAACTTTCCAGGAATTGTTTTAATCACATCGCATGACCACACTTTTATGCAAACAGTTGCCAATAGAATTATTGAGCTTACACCTAAAGGTATTATTGATAGATTATCAACATTTGATGAATACATGGAAGATAAAAGAGTTAAAGAATTAAGAGCAGAAATGTATAATTAAAATAAAAATCCCAAACTTAAGTTTGGGATTTTTTATGCATAAATTTCAAGTAAACCGTCGGGTAGTTTTAAATGTACCTCTTTCTTTTTATGGTCAATTCTAATTAAACTTTCTTCATGCATGGGTAAGTAAGCTTCATTACCTTTATAATCTACAGTAAGTAATATTTGATGAGGTTGTTCAATAACTTCATTAATCACTCCAATTAATTCATCTTCATTAAATGCTTTGTAACCAATTAAAGCAATGGGAGCATTTTTATTCGAGAGTTTATTAAAATCTTCTTGTGTTAACCAAACAGGTTTATTAATAAACCTTGCAGCCGATTCTTTATTATTACAATCCTCTAACAACACATAATTTTCATCAATTGTTTTTGATTTAATTTCTTTTATAAAAAAAGGTAATAGTGAGTTCTTTGTAGTTTCAATAAATAAAACTTCAACATCTTTAAATGTAGATTTTTTTCCAAGGCTATGTAATAATATCAATTGACCACTTACTCCAAAAGTGGCTACTAATTTTCCAATTTTAATATGTTGATGCAAAATGTAGAATTATTTGAATAGTAAAACAAAAGCCTCAGAAAACTGAGGCCTTTATTATTTTGTAAGGTTTTACGCTTCTGAAGATTCTGATGAAGTTGGTTCTTCTACTGTAGGATTTTCCTCAACAGCTGGAGCTTCTTCAACTTTAGCTTCAACTTTTTTCACAACAGGCATTTGTTTTTTAGACTGTCTAACTTTCTTATGCTCTGAGTTTCTGCGTTGAAGACTAGCTTCATGTTCTGTATGCCAAGTTTGGAATTTTTCCATAGCTGTAGCATCATCAAACAAACCTAATTTAACACCACGTAATAAATGTTTTAAGAACAACACACCTTTAAATGATAAAATTCTGTGAACCGTATCAGTAGGCTGAGCTCCTTTATGTAACCATTCTAGGGCTTTTTGACGATCAAGCTGAATTGTTGCAGGAACAGTTAGTGGGTTATAAGTTCCCAATTTTTGGATGAATTTACCATCTCTTGGGGCACGAGCATCAGCAACTACAATAAAGTAGAAAGGACGCTTTTTACTGCCGTGTCTTTGCAGGCGGATTTTAACTGCCATTTAAATAGAAATTTTAGGCGTTTATGAAAATATTTTCGCGGCGAATGTACAAGTGTTTTTATAATTAACCAAATGAAATTTCTAAGCCAAAAACAAAAAAATAGTTGGCTTTTTATGAATATCTAAATTGGTTTGTTGCCATTTAGCAATGGATTGAGAAACTATTTGTTCTTGATTTGAAGTAAGATCTGCAGCTACACATAGTTTGGTTTGTGGTTTACAGGTTTGAATAATATCTTTCAATAGTTGATTATTTCTGTAAGGCGTTTCAATAAAAATTTGTGTACAATTATGGGTTGATGAGTAGTTTTCTAGTTCTTTAAGTTTCTTTTTTCTTTCAGAAGAATCAATAGGTAAATAACCTACAAACTGAAAACTTTGTCCGTTTAAACCACTTGCCATTAGGGCTAAAAGTATACTGCTGGGTCCAACTAAAGGGATAATTTTTGCATGATTTTCATGTGCAACATCTACCAAAATTTGTCCTGGATCAGCAACACAAGGACAACCTGCTTCACTAACAATGCCAATAGTTTTTTTGGCTTTTAATGCTTGAATAAATGTATTTTTTACCTCGTGTTCTGCTTTATGAATGTTGTACCATTGATAATTATCAATCACCATTTCTTTCCATAAAGTTTTAAAATATCTTCTAGTAGTTTTTTCATTTTCTACAAAAAAAATTGTACAAGATTTTATTGCATCTAAAACGTTTGATGGAATGGTATGATGGGTGTTTTCTGCAAGTACTGTTGGTATTAAATAAACAATTGCTTTAGTCATTTTTTGGCAAAAGTTTTTGAACAGTTTGTACTAAATCTTTAGCTGAAAAAGGCTTTGTAATATAGCCATTTGCACCAAGCGATAAGCCATAATCAATATCTAAAATATCGGCTCTTGCAGATAAAAAACAAAATAAAAGTGTTTTAGTTTTGGCATTTTCTCTCAGCTTTTCTAAAACTTCAAAACCAGTCATTTCAGGCATCATCACATCACATAAAATTAAATCAGGTGTTGTAGTTTCCAGTAATTGTAGTGCTAGTAAACCAGATTTTGCTTTAATGCAATTATAACCAGAAATTTCTAGTATTGTACAAATGTTGTTTAAAATAGCTAACTCATCTTCAATAATGAGAATAGTGTTTGTATTCATTAAGATTGGTATGGCAGTTTCAGTGTAAATATACTGCCTTTATTCATAATACTTTTTACTGCAACATAACCTTTATGTTGTTCAGTAAAATATTTTGTAACTAATAAACCAATTCCAGTACCTGAAATGTTGGATGTATTGGTTGCTCTAAAGAATGAGGTAAATAAATTTTCCATTTCATTTTTTGGTATTCCAATTCCATAATCACAAACAGAAATAGTGAAAAAGGTATTTGAAAAACCAACTTTTAATTTAGGATTAGCTTTACCCGAAGAATATTTAAATGCATTTTGCAAAATATTTTGCAAAGCATGTTCTAACATTTTTTGATCTATTGATGCATTTACTGGAGTTCTTTTAATTTCTACATCAACTTTTCTTCCATCTTTCCATGGATTGAAACTGTTACTTATAACTTTTTTTACAAACTCAACAATATCTACAGATGAAGTATTTACTACTATTTTACCTGCTTCAATTTTACTTACCATCAACAAATCTTGCATAAATGAAGTCATTTTTTCAACTTCATCAATTATCTGTTTGGTGTAAATTGAAACATCATCGTAGCTTTTTCCATTTTGAATCATCAACTCCAAAATTTCTGCACTAGATGAAATTACGGTAAGTGGTGTTCTCAATTCATGAGACACCATATTTACAAAAGCAGTTTTTAGTTCGTTAAGTTCTTTTTCTTTTTTAACGAGTTCTAAAAGTTGTGTTTCTTGTAATTTATGATTGGTAATATCTGTTAAAGTGGCCAAAATTCCATGTTTATCATCATCAACGTTAAATGAGCGTTGTAAATTGTATTTTAAGATTTTTTCTTTGCCATCTTTACTTAAAATATTTACTTCTCCTGTATGATCACTTTGTTTTCCAGAAAGAATGCTAAATACTTTGGCATACAAATCATATCGTTTGATAGACAATAGGTCAAAGATAGGTTTCGATTGATATTGCTCAGCTAATTGTCCACTTAATTCTTGCCAAGCTTTATTTACAAACTTTAATTTTAGTTCATCATCGGTATGAATTACAACATCATTTATTGAATTCAAGGTATTGAAAAATTGAGTAGTAGATTTTTTAAGTTTCGACTCTAGATTTTTTTGTTCAGAAATATCAATACTTTGTTCAATAACGTTTTCTAATTTTCCATCTTGGTTAACAACTGGATAGCAAGTTCTAAGTAAATATTGCGTTTTTTTACCTGGGGTTATGGAAATTTCTTCCCAAATAATTGCTTTCTTACTTTCAATAACTTTAGTAATATTATCAACTCTATTTTTTGCAGTATCTAATGATAGATTGGCATAAGAAAAATATTGAGTAAGGGTTTTGCCAACTGCCCATTGTCTTTTTTCATGGCTATTAATATAAGCCTTGTTTGCAAAAACAATATGATGCTCTAAATTAAACAATGCAATTTCACTAGGAATATTGTGTAATGCATTTTCGAGTATTGCACTATAATTTTGTTTATTGAAAGAAGATGTACTTAATTTTTGCTCTTTATAAATCCAAATATGTCCATTAAGTTCATTGCCATTATAAATGGGTAAATAATCTCGTATTAAAGTTTTTCCATTTCGTAATTTCCACACTTCGCTTTTAACCAATTCTGCATTTTCAGGATATTCTATAATGCTTTTTTCGAACTGTGCAGCTTTTTCGAACTTTAAACTAAATGCACTAGCAGAATCTAATACATTGGTATTGATTAGCTGATTTGGAGAATATTTAAGTTGAAATAAATTGCAGAATAGAGGATTTACAAATTCAATTCGTCTATTAGTATCTTCTATTAAAATGCCTAACTCAACCGACTCGAAAATAAAATCTAGGCTTGCATTTATCAGAAGATTTGATTTATTCTGGGTCGGGTTAAACATAATTGTTATTCTAAATTTTCAGTACTTTTCGCATCAGTTCTGACTTTGTTCGAACGCCCATTTTTCGATACACATTTTTTAAATGATCGTTAACAGTTGTTGAAGAAATGCCTAAAACCTGTGCTATTTCTTTGTAGGATAAACCTTTTAAAAGTTCATCTACTACTTGTTTTTCTCTTGGAGTAAAACCAAAATCACTTGTATTTAAAGTTGATGTTTGTTTTTTTATTTGGCTAAACAACTTTAATGCAACCTGAGGTGATAATAATGCCCCTCCATTTCTGATGATGTCGATCTGACTAATTAATTCTTGTATTTTAAAAGGTTTTAGTACATAACCATTTGCACCTCTTTCAATACAGTTATAAATTGTTTCTTCATCATCATTACCTGTAATAACAACTATATATACTTCGTGCCAAATTTCTCGTATATAAGTTATTCCTTCTTTACCAGGAATACCGGGTAAACCCAAATCGCAAAAAACAATATCGGGCTCATCGGTATCTTTTCTTTTTTCTAAGAACTGCTCGATACTGTTACAACTAAATGCAATATGAGTATCTGCTTGTGTTGAGATAAATGTTTCAAAATTTCTTCTCAACGAAATATCGTCTTCAATTATTCCAATTGTTATCATGAACCGAAGATAATCATTAGCCTATGATACCAAAAAGAATGTTGAAAAACAATTGTGTTTTTTTACACACTTGTTTGCAGTGGTAACTAAGTTTAGTAAACACTAAACTTTTTTGCTGTCTTGTCTTAATGGTAATTCAATTGATTATCAAATAAGGATATTGGATTTTAAAGCCTCCTTAAGACTAAACAGCCTGTTACTGTTTGCAATACAAAAGTGGTTTAATGAATGCTAGTAAACAATCCCTTATTTAAGGGTATTTTAGAAAAAATGCTACAAGAGTGAATTAAATAGCTGTAAAGATTTTATTATTTGTTCATATTCAACAACATATCTTGAGTCATTGACTTTAAATCGTATTCATGTTTCCAGTTCCAATCTTTTCTGGCAACAGAATCATCAATACTTTGTGGCCAACTGTTAGCAATATTTTGCCTGTAATCGTCTTTATAACTGATTTTAAAATCGGGAATTATTTTTTGAATTTCAGCAGCAATTTCTTTTGGAGAAAAACTCATGCTTGAAACATTATATGAATGACGAATAGATATTTTATCTTTCGGAGCTTCCATTAATTCAATTGTAGCTTTAATGGCATCAGGCATATACATCATAGGTAAGTAGGTATCTTCTTGTAAAAAGCACTCATACTTTTTATGTTGTAATGCTGCGTAAAAAATTTCAACAGCATAATCTGTTGTACCACCACCTGGTGCAGATTTATAACTTATTAATCCCGGATAACGCAAACTTCTTACATCAACGCCATATCTATTAAAATAATAATTACACCAAAACTCTCCAGCATATTTACTAATTCCATAAACAGTTGCAGGTTCTATAATGGTTTGTTGAGGGCAATTTTGTTTTGGGCTTGTTGGACCAAAAACTGCAATGCTACTAGGCCAATACACTTTAGTTAAATTTTCTTCTTTGGCAATATCCAAAACGTTTAAAAGGCTTTGCATGTTTAAACTCCAAGCCAAATTTGGATTTTTTTCTCCAGTAGCAGAAAGTATGGCAGCTAATAAATAAATCTGTGTAATGTTTTGTCGAATTACTTGAACGTGTAACATTTCTTTATTCATTACATCTAAACTTACATAAGGCCCTGTGCCTTTAAGCAAATCGTTTTCTTCTCTTAAATCTGATGCTATAACATTATTGTTGCCAAATAGGTTTCTTAGTGCAAGTGTTAGTTCAACACCAATTTGTCCAGAAGCACCAATTACTAAAATTTTTTCTTTTTGCATTTCTATCCTTAGTTTTAAAAAATCAAATATCTATTATTTTTTATTTGCTTTCAATAATTATTGCAATATGCGTTTTTTTTATGTGATTTTATTTTTTCTTGTACAAACTATTCAAGCACAGGAAATTTTGCCTGGTGCATTTCAAACCAATCAATATTTTTCTTTATTAAAAAATAAAAGGGTTGCTGTTTTTGCTAATCATACATCAACAATTAATCAAACACACTTAATTGACACTTTGTTAAAATTTGGTATTCAAGTAACAAAAATTTTTGCACCTGAACATGGATTTAGAGGTACAGCAGATGCTGGAAAAAAAATAGGCAATGAGGTTGATGAGGCAACTCAAATTCCAATTATTTCTCTTTATGGAAAAAAAATAAAACCTACGAAGGCTGAGTTAATTGATGTAGATATTTTGGTTTTTGATATTCAAGATGTTGGGGTAAGATTTTACACTTTTATTTCATCGTTACAATATTTTATTGATGCTGCAATTGAAAATGATAAGCCCTTAATTATTTTGGACAGACCCAACCCCAATGGATTTTATATTGATGGTCCCGTATTAGAAAAAGAATATGAAAGTTTTGTTGGAATGCAAGCTGTGCCTATTGTTTATGGGATGACAATTGGTGAGTATGCTAAAATGTTAATTGGTGAAAAATGGTTAGATTGGAAGAACATTAGAAAGATAGATGAACGAATTTCTTTAGGTGAGTTATTAGGATTTGAAAAAGAAAAAGATAATTTTTCATTAACTATTATTCCTTGTAAAAACTATACACACCAAAGCTTATATCAATTGCCCATACCTCCATCTCCAAATTTACCAAACATGCAAACAGTGTATTGGTACCCTACAACCTGTTTATTTGAAGGTACTGTTTTAAGTGAGGGACGAGGAACTGATTATCCATTTTGTGTTTTTGGTCATCCAAGTTTTTCACAAGATTTATTTAAGTTTAAACCCATAAGTATATCTGGAGCATCAAATCCAAAATTCGTGAATCAAGATTGTTTTGGGTGGAATGTTTTTAAAGAAAACATTAATGAAACATTAGATGATTTAAACAAACAAATTCAAATTAAATATTTAATAAATGCATATAAATTGTTTGAAAATAAAAACGAATTTTTCATCATTCCAAAATCACCAAATGAGAAAGATTATTTTTTCAACAAACTTGTTGGATCTAACAAATTAAAGAATCAATTAAAACAAAATATTTCAGCAGAGGTAATTAGAAAAAGTTGGCAAGTAAAGTTGAATGCATTTAAGAAAATACGAAAAAAATATTTGTTGTATAAAGATTTTGAATAAGTTTTATTTGTACTCGCCAAATTCTTTTCTTAAAACGTCTGCAATTTCACCAAGAGTACATTTGTTTTCAACTGCTTCGATAACTAGTGGCATTAAGTTGGTATTTGTTTTTGCAGCATTTGCAATACTTTCAAGGCAAGATGTTGCTTTTTCACTATTTCTATTTTTTCTCAATTCTTTTAATTTGTCTATCTGAATTTGTCTTATACTATCATCAATTTTTAGTAATGGAGTATTATAAGTTTCATTGCTTTCAAAACTATTTACACCAACAATTATCTTATTTTTTGTTTCAATATTTCTTTGATATGTATAAGCACTTTTGGCAATTTCATCTTGCATAAAACCTTGTTCAATAGCTGCTACACTGCCACCTAAAGCATCAATTTTATTTATTAAATCCCAAGATTTTTGTTCAACTTCATTGGTTAAATTTTCAATGAAATAACTTCCAGCCAAAGGGTCAACAGTATCTGTAACTCCACTTTCAAAAGCAACAATTTGTTGTGTTTTTAAAGCAATACCTGCAGCTTCTTCTGTTGGTAAGCTTAATGCTTCATCATATCCATTGGTATGTAAGCTTTGTGTACCACCTAAAACTGCTGCAAGTGTTTGAATAGTAACTCTGGCAATATTATTTAATGGTTGTTGGGCAGTTAAAGTGCTTCCACCAGTTTGTGTATGAAAACGAAGCATCATAGCTTTTTCATCTGTGGCTCCTAAATCTTTCATCATCTTGGCCCACATTCTTCTGGCTGCTCTGAATTTGGCAACTTCTTCGAATAAGTTGTTATGGGCATTAAAGAAAAATGATAATCTTTTTCCGAAAACATTAATATCTAAACCTTTTGCTAAAGCTGCTTGTACGTATGCTTTACCATTACTTAATGTAAAAGCAATTTCTTGAACTGCAGTACTGCCAGCTTCTCTGATATGATAGCCTGAAATTGAAATGGTATTCCATTTTGGTAATTCTTTACTGCACCATTCAAAAATATCTGTGATAATTCTCATAGATGCTTTTGGTGGATAGATATAAGTTCCTCTAGCAGCATATTCTTTTAAAATATCATTTTGAATTGTTCCAGTAATTTTCTTTAAATCGGCTCCTTGTTTTTTTGCTAAAGCAACATATAAAGCCAATAAAATAAATCCAGTTGCATTAATTGTCATAGATGTTGAAACTTTTTCTAATTCAATACCAGCAAAAAGTTGTTCCATATCTTCAATACTGTCAATTGCCACCCCAACTTTTCCAACTTCCCCATCTGCTAATTCATGATCACTATCGTAACCAATTTGTGTGGGTAAATCAAAAGCAACACTTAAACCCATTACACCTTGTGATAGTAAATAATGGTATCTTTTATTACTCTCCTCAGCTGTTGAAAATCCAGCATATTGCCTCATGGTCCAAAGTTTGCCACGGTACATATCCTGCTGAATTCCTCTTGTAAATGGGAATTGGCCTGGGAGGGATTTGTCTATAGTCCATGGTACATTGTCCATGTATGATGGATTATTAATTTCAGTATAGATTTCTTTTATTTCAATTCCAGAGTCGGTATATTTTTTATTCATTGCTAATAATTATTTGGAGATTACATTATTTTTTTAGCTTCATCTGCTAATACTTGGCTAACTATATCTGCTAATTTCCCTTTCCTATCATTCATTAAAAAATCTAAAATAATTTTATTCAAATCACCACCTGTAGCATGTTCTGGCAATGAAGCGGCAATTTGA
>JANPAT010000102.1:0-13331 GCA_031430075.1 Chitinophagaceae bacterium
AGGCTTAAACGTGAGATAGAAAACTCAATTCCTTTCATCCAATTTAGTTTTGCGGCTTTGTTTACTTCAATATTTTTTTCTTCTTTTTTTTCAATAAATAGTAGACAAGATTAGCAACACGTAAAGTCCACCCACATAAAAAAAGAATGTAGCTATTAAATTAATTATGGGTAATGGCATTCCTGCAATTAAAGCAACTAAAGACATTAAATAACTGTTAGATGCTTTTTCTAACTCATGTTCACTTGGTGTATAACTAAAAGTGTTGATTTGCATTATAAATGTTTATACAAGTTCCAAACCCAATTAATAATAATAAATGTAAAAAAAGGGATAGCAATTTTTTTTTGATAAAAAAGTATGTTTATTTTTTTATACAAATTCAATAAAAAATTTTCTTTTACAAACGTATCATACAAAACAAAAAATGGTATTGTAATCATCACACAAAAAATTAATAACCCCAATGGGTTCATTTCAATTGAACCCATTAAATTGCCTTGCAATAATAAAATTACAGCTCTTGTTGTTCCACAAGATGGACAAGGCAGATGTGTAATGTTTTTAAAAAAGCAAATTGTATTGCTATCATTTTGAAAGGAGAAAAAAGTATAATTAATATAAAGCCATACATATCCTGCAAAACAAAATATCAAAAGCAAAATTTTAATATGCTTTTTTTCCCAATTCATTAATAAACATATTGTTTTAGTGAAGCTAAATTCTTTTCGCGTGTTGCACCTTGAATCATAAACCAATCTACGATAGTCCAAATCCCAAATCCACCACAAGTTAAAAGTTTACCAATTCCTAAACCTGTATCACCAATCATAAAACGATCAATTCCAAAATGACCAGCTATTAAAGAAACAATTAGCATAGTTGTAGGATCTTTAAATTGTAGGGTTTGAACAACACCCCATTTTGAGTCATCTTCTTGCAATAAAACTTCTCTTATTTTTAAGACATCTTGACTTTCAAAAAACTTTGAGTTAGCCATGATAAACATATCTACTTTTTGTGCTTCCATAGTTGCAGTTTTGGTTAATTAATTTGAATTTGAAAAATAATTTCAAGTTCAATAGTAGTAAATATTTTTAGAGATACAAAATATGAATTACAAATTTGTATGAAAGCTAACTATTGTTGATGAATGGTTTATAA
Source organism: Chitinophagaceae bacterium (assembly GCA_031430075.1). GTDB lineage: Bacteria > Bacteroidota > Bacteroidia > Chitinophagales > Chitinophagaceae > CAIVPM01. Next base: position 1,165 of record JANPAT010000102.1, read on the forward strand.
ACGATTAGAAAAAGAAAGTAAATCTAATTCTTTATGGTGAGCTGCCATAATCTGCAATCCAAAAGGTAATTGATTACTATGTTTAAAAAGAGGAATTGAGACTGCAGGCACACCCACTAAATTGGCTAAAACGGTATATAAATCTGCCAAATACATGGCAACAGAATCTTGAGATTTTTCTCCAATCTTAAATGCAGTTGTAGGAACAGTTGGTGAAATAATAAAATGATACTGAGAAAAAATATTATTTATTGATTGAAATAACATTTGCCTTACTTGTTGAGCTTTGGTATAATAAGCATCAAAAAAACCTTCACTTAAAACAAAAGTTCCAAGTAAAATTCTACGTTGAACTTCTTTACCAAAGCCCTCACTTCTGGTTTGTTTGTACATCTGTTGTAAAGATTCAAAATTCCATTGGGCTCGATAACCAAACTTTACACCATCATACCTAGATAAATTACTACTGGCTTCTGCAGTGGTTAAAACATAATATGTGGGTATAGTTTCGTCTAATAAATCAAAATCAATAGCTTCAACACTATGTCCTTCGCTTCTTAACTTTTCAATTAAATTTTTAATTGCATTCGCTATTTCTTTATCTAAAGCAACATGTTCTAAAGCTTGTTTAAAATAAGCAATTTTATATTTTTGGTTTGATGATAATTGAGATGAATAGGTAGGAATTTCTTGAATAGAAGCTGTACTATCAAAATCATCGGCACCTGCAATAACTTCTAAAACCAAACTTACAACTTCAACATTTTTTGCAAATATTCCTATCTGATCGAATGATGAAGCATATGCAATTAAACCATAACGAGAAATTTTTCCATAAGTTGGTTTAAAACCAACAATACCACAAAAATCTGCAGGCTGTCGTACACTTCCTCCAGTATCACTTCCAAGACTCACCATACTCATGTTCATTTGAACAGCTACTGCACTTCCACCAGATGACCCTCCAGGAACATGATCTTCATTCAATCCATTTTTTATAATTCCGTAGTAAGAATTTTCACTACTACTACCCATTGCAAATTCATCACAATTATTTCTTCCAATAATTATTGCACCTTCTTGCAACATTCTTTCAACTGCTGTTGCATTATAAATTGAAGTAAAATTTTCTAGCATTTTAGAAGCTGCTGTAACTTTATGGTCTTTGTAACAAATTACATCTTTAATAGAAATAATTACACCATGTAATTTTCCTAAAACTTCACCTTTTTGTTGTAGTTCGTCTAAATAACAAGCACGTTTAATAGCATCATCAAATACTTCAACAAAAGCATTCAAGTGTTGATATTGTTTAATTTTTTGTAAATAAAATTTTACTGCCGACACACAACTAGTCTCTTCTTTTTGTAAAGCCAATTGATAGTCTTTGATGGATGAGAATGGATACAAAGGCTGTAGTAAATTGTAAGTATGTGGAGAATTAATTAGAATCTGGCTTTTCCTCTTTCTCGTTAATGCCTTTTTCTATTTCGTTTCTTACATTATTTTTCGCATCATTAAATTCACGAATTCCTTTTCCTAAGCCTCTCATTAATTCAGGTATTTTTTTACCACCAAATAATAAAAGCACCACTAAAAGAATCATGATAATTTCTGGCATTCCTAAACTTCCCATAAATATGTTTTTAAAGTGTAAAAGTAAACAATTTAAAGTAGAGCTAATTAAAATAAAATAAAAAGCGGAAGTTTAACATTGTAAACTTCCGCCTTAATTACTTTTATAAAAATATTATTTAACTCTTTTTTCTTTAATACGAGCACTTTTACCACTTCTTTCACGTAAGTAAAATAATTTAGCTCTACGAACTTTACCTACTTTGTGTAATAAAATGCTATCGATATTTGGTGACATGAAAGGAAACAATCTTTCAACACCTACACCATCAGAAATTTTACGAACTGTGAATGAAGCTGTTGCTCCAACACCTTGAGTTTTTAAAACATCTCCTCTAAAACTTTGAATACGTTCTTTACCACCCTCTACAATTTTATAGTTAACTGTAATATTATCGCCTGCTTTAAATTTAGGATAATCTTTTTTTGCTGTAAGTTGATCGTGCACAAATTGTACTGCGGTGTTCATAACAAATATTTTAAATCCGATTTTTTCGGACGGCAAAAGTAAGGTTTTACTGATAAATAACAAATAAAATTAAATATTATTTCTACAACATTGCTATCATACTAATTTCAATATTCACTCCTTTTGGGAGTCCTTTTACAGCAAAGGTTTCTCTGGCTGGGTATTCTTTTTCAAAATAAGAGCCATAAACCTCATTTACTACAGCAAACAAACTCATATCGCTCAATAAAATGGTAGTTTTAACCACATGCTCAAAACTCATTTTAGCTTCAGCTAAGATTGCTTGTAAATTTTTCATTACCTGATGTGCTTCTGCAGAAGTATTGCTCATCTCTAATTCACCAGAAGATGGAATAATGGCAATTTGCCCACTTATAAATAAAGCTCTATTTTTTAAAATAGCCTGATTATAAGGACCAATAGGTGCTGGAGCATTTAATGTATTGATAATTGTTTTCATAATTACAAGTTTTTGCAAATAACTGAAAATACTTTTATAACTGAACTTACATTTGCATTTTTATTATTATATGCATATACAAATTAGAGCATCAAAGGAGCAGCAAACTACTTTATTACAGAAAAACATAAATCCAGATTTAAAAATCTCTTGGTTTACTAATGAGCTTGTGAATGCAGATGCTTATGTTGATTTAATTGATGATAATCATTCTACTTTTTCAACAATCCTTTCTCATCCAGTTATCAAAAACTCAATCATTAAAACTTGCGAAAATCTTCCAAATAATTATTGCAGAATTAATGCATGGGATGGTTTTTTAGAAAAAGAAAAAATTGAAGCAACAACTTTATCAAAATCACTAAACCCAATTTTTATTGAAATACTTAATAATTTGGGCTTTGAAGTTTTACTTGTATCCGATATTATTGGATTAGTTTCACCAAGAACAATTAGCATGATTATTAATGAAGCTTATTTTGGTTTAGAAGATGGAATAAGCACCAAAAAAGAAATTGATACAGCTATGAAATTAGGAACCAATTATCCTTTTGGACCATTTGAATGGGCTGAAAAAATTGGTTTACAAAATATTGCAAAATTATTGGTAGCGTTATCGAAAACTGATTCAAGATATACGCCATCTCTTTTATTACTTCAAGAAGCAAAAATTTAATCTTGCCTATAATATTACATATCGATACTGCAACAGAATTTGCATCTGTTTGTTTAAGCGATGATACTAAAATTTTATCATTTGAAGCCAATCAAGAACAAAAAAATCATGCAAGCTTTTTACAACCTGCCATACAAAAAATGATGTTGGCAAGCAAAATATATTTGAAAGATATTGATGCCGTTTCTGTAACTAATGGACCAGGAAGTTATACAGGATTAAGAGTTGGGTTAGCTTCGGCAAAAGGATTATGCTTTGCATTAAATAAACCTTTAATTACTTTAAGCACTTTAGAAATAATGGCTACAGCATCAATTGAAGAAAATAATCAATCGGAGTTTCTTTATTGCCCTATGATTGATGCCAGAAGGATGGAAGTTTTTACTGCATTATATACAAAGGAATTAATTCTTGTAAAAGATGCTCAGGCTCTGATATTAGATGAAAATAGTTTTGCAGATTATTTAAAAAGCCATACCATAGTTTTTAGTGGCTCAGGAGCAAAAAAAGCAAAAACTATTATTAATTCAATGCTTGCAAAATTTTCTGAAGTTCAACATTCAGCAAAAAACATGATTACATTATCCTTACATAAATTTTCAGAAAATAATTTTAGTGATATTGCTTACGCTAGTCCTAACTATGGAAAAGAATTTTATACCATTCCTCCAAAAAAATAATTTACATTCCTTCTTTAATTCTTTTAAAGCTTGTTGTAATTCCTTTGATTAAAGATGAACTAAAACCTTGATGTTCCATTTCGTTTAAACCTGCTATAGTACAGCCTTTTGGGGTAGTAACTTTATCAATTTCTTGTTCTGGATGTGTATTTTTTTGTAACAATAATTCTGCTGCACCTTTAACTGTTTGTGCAGCAATAAGAGAAGCTACAGATGCAGAAAAACCAATTTCTATTCCTCCTTGAATATTTGCTCTAATAAATCTCATAGCATAAGCAGTGCCACAGGCTGCTAATACAGTTGATGCATCCATTAATTGTTCATTAATAAAAACTGATTTGCCAAGCTGATTAAAAAGATTGGTAACATATTCAACTTTTTCATCAGATACTTTGTTGTTACAAATGCAGGTCATGCTTTGCTGTATAGAGATTGCTGTATTGGGCATTGCTCGAAAAATTTCAAAACCTTCGCCTAAAATTTCTTCAATATCTTTTACCCAAACTCCTGTAATTACACTTATTAAAGTGTGTTTATTTTTATCGAAAAATGGTTTAAATTCTAGTAAAATTTCTTTTATTTGAAAAGGTTTCACTGCCAAAATAATAATTTGAGCTTGTTCAATGGCTTCTTTATTATTACTGGTAATATTTAATCCTTTTGCTTTTAAGGCTTCTAGTGTTGAAATGTTTCTTTTTGTAACTGTTATATTTTCTGGCAAAGTGAATGTTGCAGCAATTAAACCTTCTGCAATTGCTGAACCTAAATTTCCGCCACCAATAATTGCAATTTTTTTATTCATTTTTTAATAAATCTTCGACCCGTTATTTAAATAGTTTCTTACATAATCTTCTACCCCATTTTCTAAGCTGTAAAACTCATTGGTATATCCTATACTTCTTAATTTACTCATATTAGCTTCAGTAAAATATTGGTACTTATCTCTTATATCTAAAGGCATATCAATAAATTCAATATTACTATCTAAATCCAATCCTTTAAAAGTTGCTTTTACCAAATCTTCAAAACTTCTAGCATTTCCAGTACCAAGATTAAATAAGCCATTATTAACAGTTAACCATTGATTACTTATCATTAATTCAGTCATCCAAAATATTACCTGAATTAAATCTTTTACATAAACAAAATCTCTTAATTGTTTTCCATCTTCAAAATCTGGACGATGAGATTTAAATAATTTAACAATGCCTATGTTTTTTATTTGATTGAAAGAATGCCAAATAACACTCGCCATACGACCTTTATGTGCTTCATTAGGACCATAAACATTAAAGAACTTTAAACCAGCCCAAAATGGTGGTGTTACTCCCTCTCCTTTTGGAGAGGGTTGGGGTGAGGCTAAAGCCCATTTATCGAATTCATTTTTACTTTTTCCATAAGGATTTAATGGCTCTAATTTAAATGGCAATTCGTGATTGTCATCATAACCAAAAGCACCATCACCATAAGTTGCAGCAGAAGATGCATAAATAAGCGGAATGTTTTTTTCTACACAATAATTCCAAACATTTTTAGAAAATTCAACATTTAAAGTTTCATGAACACTGTAATCAAACTCTGCTGTATCTGTTCTTGCACCAAGATGAATAAAAACTGCTGCTGCATTATTATTTTCATTTAACCAATTAAATAAACTTAACCTTTCTACAGCTTCAGCAAATCGTTTATTTTCCCAATTATTTCTTTTTTCTTCAACACCAAAATCATCAACAATAATTATATTATTAAATCCTTTATTATTTAAATATTGTAGCATACATGATCCTATAAATCCTGCAGCTCCTGTTAAAATTATTTGAGATTGCTTGTTCATTTCATAATTTAAAATGCAAATATCCTTAAAAGAAAGATAGCTTGGCTTAAAGAAAAACGAATAATAACAAATAGTTTATTTATTTTGGTAATTCTAAAACTCATTAATTGTACTATATACTATTTTTAGTTTACTATACTGCTTGTTTGTACTTTATTGCAAATAATACTTTTTTTAAAAAGAGTAATATTTCAAAATGAAATTTATTTATTTTATTTACTTTAAAAATAGCTGCTGGATTTGCTTATGCATATTACTTTTCATTGCCTTCGCAAATTAATACAAGTGATACTTGGCTATATTTTAATGAAAGTTTAGTTGAAACAGAAAAACTTTTACACAACCCTAAATTATTTTTTAGTAAACTATGTTATAATCAATATGCCAATAATAGTGGATTATTTATTGGTGTAAACTCTTTTTGGAACGATTTAAAAACTACTGTATTTGTAAAGGTTTTAGCTGTTTTGAATTTGATTAGTTTTAAAAATTACTACATCAACTTAATTTTCTTTAACCTCTTTGTTTTTTATGGTTGCATTGCTTTGTATAAATTAGTATCTGCATATTTTGAAATAAAAAATTGGATATTGATAGTTTCAATTTTCCTCTTACCAGGTTTTTTATTTTGGAGTAGTGGATTACATAAGGATGGAATTATTTTTTCCTGTATTGGCTTGGTTCTTTACTACTATAATCTTCAACTTAATCAATCCATTTCAATTAAAAAAATAAGCATTATTCTTTTTTTTATAACCATCACTTTTTTATTGCGTAATTATATTTTGCTGGCATTGCTACCAGTTTTATTGGCTTGGTTTTGTTCAACAAAATTAAAAATCAAACCCATCATTGCATTTGCTTTTATAATGCTGTTATGTTTAACAATATTTTTCTTTTCAAACTCTTTAAATATTACCCAATCAATTGGAAGTTCAATAGTTCAAAAACATCATGAATTTCAAAAGCTTGATGGAAAAACAAAAATTACAACGCCTCCTTTAAACAACTCAACAAAAAGTTTATTAAACTATTTTCCATTTGCAATAAAAACTTCACTCATCCAACCCATTCCTTCAAAAAATTATGGATTAGCTTTTAATCTAAGTTCATTTGAAAATTATTTTTATATTTTACTTGGGTTAGTTTCATTATTTTTTATGTCATCGCAAAAAATAAATTCACCCCTTTTATTATCGTTTGTATTCATTACATTTTTCTTACTTCTTTTTATAGGTTATACCGTTTGTTTTTCTGGTGCAATTGTAAGATATAGAAGCATCATGTTGCCTTTCGTTATTTTACCATCGATTTTGTTGATTTTTGGGAAGTTTAAACCCAAAAATTACTCCTAATTTAAGATTTGATATTTATTGATTAAACCTATATTTGCAACTCGAAAAAAATTATAAATTGGCTACAAAATTTTCAAAAGAAACCTATTTATATTGGTATGAATTAATGCAATTGATTCGCCAATTTGAATTGAAAGCAGAAGAAATGTACAAAATGGCTGGAAAAATTCGTGGTTTTTTTCATGCCTATATTGGACAAGAAGCTATTGCTGCAGGTTGTATGACAGCAACAAATCATGAAGATCCATACATAACTGGTTATAGAGATCATGGATTAGCACTTGCAAAAGGCACTTCTGCTAACGCTTGTATGGCTGAACTTTATGGTAAAGCAACAGGTTGTGCAAAAGGCAAAGGTGGTAGCATGCATTTTTTTGATAAGGAAAATTATTTTTTTGGTGGTCATGGTTTAGTGGGTGCTCAAATTGGTACAGGTGCTGGTTTAGCTTTTGCTGAACAGTATAGAGGAACAAAAAATGTTTGTCTTTGTTTTTTTGGAGATGGAGCTGCTCGTCAAGGTATGTTACATGAAACTTTTAACCTTGCAATGTTATGGAAATTACCAGTAGTTTTTATTTGTGAAAATAATAACTATGCTATGGGAACTTCAATTGAAAGAACCAGTAATGTAATTGATATTTATAAATTAGCAGATGCTTATGAAATGCCAGGAGATAAAGTTGATGGCATGAGCCCAGAAGCTATTCATGAAGCAGTTGCAAGAGCTGTTAAACGTGCAAGGGAAGGCGATGGACCAACATTATTAGAATTTAAAACATACCGTTATAAAGGTCACTCAGTTTCTGATCCTCAAAAATATAGAAGTAAGGATGAGGTTGAAGAATACAAAGCACAAGACCCTATTATAAAAGTTACAAAAACTATCTTGCAAAATAAATTTGCAACACAAGCCGACTTAGATGCTATTGACAATAAAATAAATACTTTAGTTGAAGAAAGTGTAAAATTTGCCGAAGAAAGTCCATGGCCTAATGACGATGAGGTTTTAAAAGATGTTTACATTGATTCTAATTACGAATTCATTGTAGATTAAATTTTTTTTATTTAAAAATTATATGAACAAAACAAGTAAACTTAACGAAAAGGATATTCTTGAAAGTATCCTTAAATTTTGGGAAACCAATCAGAAAAGAATTTTAACTATAGTTGGTGCAATTGCCTTAGTAATTGGAGGATGGTATGCCTATGCTGAATTTATGGTTGCACCTAAAGAACAAAAAGCACAAGAAACTATTTTTAAAGCTGAAGAATATTTTGCACAAGATAGCAGCAAAAAAGTTTTAGATGGAGATGGAACTGCTAAAGGTGTACTTTATGTTATTAAAAATTATAGTGGAACTAAAGCAGCTAATTTGGCTCATTATTATGCTGGTATTAGTTATTTAAAATTGGGAGATTTTAATAAAGCTGTTGAACATTTAAAAGATTTTTCATCTAAATCTGCACCCCTTCAAATGATAGCTTATGGTGCTTTAGCAGATGCTTACAGCGAGTTAAAGAAAAATGATTTAGCTGTTGAAAATTATAAGAAAGCTGCTGATGCTTTTCCTACAGATGAATTAACTAGTGCAGAATATTTATGGCGTGCTGGTCAGTTATTAGAAACTGTAAACAAACCAAAAGAAGCTTTAGACCTTTATAAAGAAATTAAAACTAAATTCCCAAAAGCTAAAGCTGGTGAAATTGATAAATACATTTACCGTTTAAGCATTGAAAAAAATGAATTCAGTGTTAAATAATATCATTAAATAATATTTTTTTAAAAAGGCATTCTTTCATGAATGCCTTTTTACATTTGTAGCCAAAGCATTAAAGATTTTAAAATGAATGTATCCATATTTATTCCTTGTTTTATAGATCAATTATATCCTCAAGTGGGGTTTAATATGGTTAAGGTTTTAGAAAAAGTAGGTTGCAAAGTAAGTTATAATGCAAATCAAACTTGTTGTGGTCAACCAGCTTTTAATGCTGGGTTTCAGGGCGAAGCAAAAGATGTTTGTGAAAAGTTTTTGAAAGATTTTACAGGTGCTAAATATATTGTTGCACCCAGTGCTAGCTGTGTTGGCTTTGTAAGAAATTATTATCAGAAAATTTTTGAAAACTCTACTCAAAAAGAAATAGCAATTCAAGTTTCATCTAAAATATTCGAGTTCAGTGAGTTTTTAGTTGATGTATTGAAAATTGAAGATGTTGGTGCTAGTTTCAATGCAAAAATTACTTATCACGACAGTTGTGCAGCTTTAAGAGAATGTAAAATTAAAGATGCACCAAGAAAGCTGTTACAAAATGTAAAAGGGCTTGAGTTAATTGAAATGGAAGATGTAGAAACTTGTTGTGGATTTGGTGGAACTTTTGCTGTAAAATTTGAACCTATAAGTGTAGCAATGGCAGATCAAAAAATCACTCATGCTACTGCAACAAATGCAGAATATATTGTTAGTACAGATATGAGTTGTTTATTACATCTCGATGGTTGTGCTAAACATAAAAAAAGCAATTTAAAAGTATTACATCTCGCAGATGTATTAGTTATGGGTTTTGAATAATTGATTGCTTGATGAAATTAATAAATCGTAAATCTTAAATCATACCTCGTAAATATGAATTATTGGTTAATTAAATCGGAACCCTTTAAATACAGTTGGGATCAATTTGTAAAAGAAGGACAAACATTTTGGGATGGTGTACGAAATTATGCTGCAAGAAATAATTTAAGAGCTATGAAAAAAGGTGATTTAGTACTTTGGTATCATAGCAACGAAGGTTTAGAAATTGTTGGTATAGCTAAAGTGGTTAAAGAAGCCTATCAAGATCCAACTACAGATAATGAAGCTTGGGTTGTAGTGGATGTGAAACCTTATAAAAAACTAAAAAAGTATGTGCCTCTTAGTGATATAAAAGCAGACAAACGTATACAAAATATGGACCTTGTAAGATTAGGAAGACTCTCTGTTCAAACAGTTAAAGAAGATGAATGGAAGATTATTATGCAAATGGCTGGTGAGAAATTATAAATTGTAAATTGTAAATTGTAAATTTATTACAGACAAAAAAATCCGCTTCGTTTTAATGAAGCGGATTTTATATTTTGAAACTAAAAATTATTTAGCATCATCTGCATTTTCATTGCCTTCTAACTTAGCACGAATATCAGCTAATGAACCTAAATCGCCTAAAGTTGCTTTTTCAACTTTTGCTTGAATATTTTTCACTGCTTTTTTCGTTTTTTCGTTTTCAACTATTGCTTCTTTTTTAGCAGTTTCTTTTTCATCTGCTTGAACTTTTTCCCAAATTCTTGTATGACTTAATAGAATTCTTTTCTCGTTTCTATCAAATTCAATAACAACAAACTGAGAAGTTTCTTCTGCATTTACTTGTTTGCCATCTTCTTTAAATAAATGACGAGCAGGTGCATATCCTTCTAAACCATAAGCTAATTGTACTAAAGCTCCTCTATCATCTTTCTTAGTAACAGTACCTTCATGAGTTGTTCCAATTCCGAAAGTTTGTTCTAAGCTATTCCAAGGATCTTCTTCTAATTGTTTATGACCTAATTGAAGTTTACGATTTTCTTTATCGATTGACATGATAATGGTATCGATAGTTTCTCCAACTTTTGTAAACTCACCTGGGTGATTTAATCGTTTCATCCAACTTAAATCACTAATATGAATCATACCACCAATGCCAGATTCCATTTCAATAAACACACCATAAGGAGTAATGTTTTTAACAACACCTTGATGTTTGCTTCCTGCTGGGAATTTGTTTTCGATAGTTTCCCAAGGATCTTCTGTCATTTGTTTGATAGACAAACTCATTTTACGAGCATCCTTATCAAGAGTTACAATCTTAGCTTCATGCTCAGCTCCCATTTTAAAGAATTCTTTTGCATTAATTGGTGTGTTAGCCCATGTAATTTCACTTACGTGTACTAACCCTTCAACACCAGGTTGAATTTCTAAGAAAGAACCATAATCTTCAATGTTTACAACTTTACCTTTAACTATTGCACCTTCAACTAAAGTTTCTGGTAACACATCCCAAGGATGAGGAGTTAATTGTTTTAAACCAAGACTGATACGTTTTTTATCATCATCAAAATCTAAAACTACAACTTGTAATTTTTGATCCATTTTCAATACTTCTGCTGGATGAGAAATTCTTCCCCATGAAATATCTGTAATGTATAATAGACCATCTAAACCACCTAAATCCATAAAGGCTCCAAAGTCAGTAATGTTTTTAACAACACCTTCTAATACCTGACCTTTCTCTAATTTACCCATGATTTCTGCACGTTGTGCTTCGATATCACTTTCAATTAAAGCTTTATGACTTACAACTGCATTTTTAATTTGTTCGTTAACTTTAACAACTTTAAACTCCATGGTTTTACCAACAAATTGATCGTAATCAGTTACTGGTTTCACATCAATTTGAGAGCCTGGTAAGAAAGTTTCCATTCCAAACACATCCACAATAAGTCCACCTTTAGTTTTATTAGTTACTATACCTGTAACCACTTCGCCAGTTTTGTGTAACTCAATAATACGTTCCCAAGCACGTTGTAAACGAGCTTGACGACGACTTAAATGTAAATTACCTTGACGATCTTCTTTTTCTACAACCAATACTTCAACCACATCACCAATTGAAACTGATGGTAAATCTCTAAATTCATTTAAAGAAATCAATCCATCACTTTTAAATCCAATGTTAATTACAGCATCAGTTTTAGTTAATCCAACTACATCTCCATTTAAAATTTCACCATCTGTAATACTTACAAATGTTGCTTCATAAACTTTGTCGTAATTTGCTTTTTGTTCTGCATTGTAATGACTAACATTACGCTTGTCCACAGTCCAATCAAAATCATCATGAGAAGTAATTATAACTTCTGGTTGAGGTGCTTTTGTTGTCGCAGTAGTTTCTGTAGCTTCTGTAGTTTCAGTAGCCACAGCATTCTCCTCAGCATCTGCGTTTAATTGTTTAAAAAATAAATTCATAATAAAACCCGATTTTTTTTATTCG
>JANPAT010000103.1:0-4623 GCA_031430075.1 Chitinophagaceae bacterium
GTAGGTTAATATGCCATTAAACCGTTGCATACTTAGCAACATAGTACCTTGATTGCTTAAAAACCCTGAACTCACAAAACCTTTGTTAAGTGGTTGCAAAGTATATTTTGTAAGGCCATAAATATCGCTGGTATCTATGGCTTGTGCATTGCCTGCATAAGGCAAAGCAGTAGCTAGGGCTATTAAATAGCCAAGAATTTTTTGTTTCATTTTTAATTAATTTTTAGTTAAAAGAATTTAAAATCAAATCTTCCGTTTGTTATTTTTATTGTATCGCCACATATTTTGTTATATAAAGCACCCTCAAATAAACCACTTATAATGCCGTTGGTGTAATCTAATCTGGTAACTGAAACCCAACCTTTTCTATAAATAGCGGTATCATTAATGCTACTGTAACAGTAATTACTATCACCATAGCTAATACTACCAATTTGAGTTGGGAAAAGATTCCTAGTAAATGGCGGCTTTAAAAACCTTAGACTATCTTTAATGCCAACATTCATGGCACCTAATCTTCTTCCATTACCACTCATATAAGCAGCAAGGCTAAAAATGCCATTATTAAACCCTAAGTCTAAATCAAGGCTAAGGTCGTTTCTGGTGGTAGGTTTAAAAACAGTACCATTTACCAAACAGCCAAAAGTATTAGCTCCAATTTGTGTGGCAGGTGGCAGGCCTGGTACATCGGTTGCATTGCTGCTTTTTTTGCATTGGGTATTTAGTATAACAAATAGTAGGCAGATGTATATTATTTTATGTTTCATATTTTGAGGATTGAAAAATGAAATTATGAAATTATGAATATTTTTTAATATTTTTTTAATATTCAATATTTATTTTTATTTGATGTTTAACAAATGGTTGTTTTAAAAGGAGATTGCTTCAGGCAAGAACCTTCGAAATGACGATATTATTTGTTTAGTAAAACACTACAAATTTTTTCACTTTATTCGAAATGACGAAAACATATTGTACAAAAAAAGGATGAGCATTTGCTCATCCTTTTTTTAATTTATTTGTTCTGCATTTTATCCATGGCAATGTTTAAATTTCTTACCACTTCCACAAGGGCAAGGATCATTTCTTCCAGCAATTTTCTCAACACGAATAGGCTCTTGTTTTACAGGTGTTGGATCGTGGTATTCTGGTCCACTATTTCCATCAACGCTATCATGTTGGGTTTTTAATTTGCTTAAATCTGTTTTTTGTTGATGGCCTTCTTTTAACTGCTGACTAGCTCCATCATCAAAAGGAATAGCTGTATGGCACAAAAATTCAACAATATTTTTATTAATTTCTAAATCCATTGACTGATACAAACTGAATGCTTCAACCTTATAAATTACTAATGGATCTTTTTGTTCGTATGATGCTGTTTGAACACTATGTTTTAAATCGTCCATTTTTCTTAAATGTTCTTTCCATGCATCATCTATCAAACCTAAAGCAACTGTTCTTTCTAAAGCATTCATCAACTCTTCACCATTAGTATCTAATGCTTTTTGCATGGGTGCTAAAACCTGAATTTCTTTTTTATTATCGGTAAAAGGAACAATTACATTTTCTATTCTTGTACCTTGTTCTAATCGAATTTTTTTGAAAACAGGAACAGCATGTTGAGCCATTGATGCTTTTTTAGATTGATATTTTGTAATAACTTCTGTATATAAAATTTCTGCTAAATCTTGTTCAGATTTTTTATTGAATACTTCTTCAGAAATAGTTGTTTCTAAAGCAAAGTTTACAAAAGTTGAAAGTTTAAAACCTTCATAATCTTGCATGCCTTTATAATTCATTACTACACGTTCGGCAATACTATAAAAACCATTATCTAAATCAAGTGCTAAACGATCTCCAAATAAAGCATGGTTTCTTTTTGCATAAATAACCGTACGTTGTTTATTCATTACATCATCATACTCTAACAAACGTTTTCTGATGCCAAAGTTATTTTCTTCAACTTTTTTCTGTGCACGTTCAATGCTATTAGTAATCATCTTGTGCTGTATCACTTCACCTTCTTTATATCCTGCAAAGTCCATCACTTTAGCAATTCTTTCACTGCCAAACATTCTCATCAAATCATCTTCTAATGCCACAAAGAATTGAGATGAACCAGGATCTCCTTGACGACCAGCACGACCACGAAGCTGTCTATCAACACGTCTACTTTCATGACGTTCTGTACCAATAATAGCAAGACCTCCAGCTTCTTTAACACCAGGCCCTAATTTAATATCTGTACCTCTACCAGCCATATTGGTTGCAATGGTTACTGCACCTGGTAAGCCAGCTTCAGCAACGATTTGTGCTTCACGAGTATGTTGTTTTGCATTTAATACATTATGTGCAATTTGTTTTTGGCGTAACATTCTGCCTAACAATTCACTTACTTCAACCGATGTTGTACCAACAAGCACTGGTCTGCCTGCTTCTTTTAATTTTACTATTTCATCTATTACAGCACCAAATTTTTTCTCTCTTGGTTTTGTACACTAAATCTTGTTCGTCTTTTCTAATAACAGAAATAATAGTAGGTATAGAAACCACATCTAATTTATAAATATTCCATAACTCAGCTGCTACAGTTTCTGCAGTACCTGTCATACCTGCTAACTTATGATACATTCTAAAGTAATTCTGTAATGTAACTGTAGCATAGGTTTGAGTGGTTGCTTCAATTTTTACATTTTCTTTAGCTTCAATGGCTTGATGTAATCCATCGCTATATCTTCTTCCATCAAGAATACGACCAGTTTGTTCATCAACAATTTTAACTTGATCTTCCATCACCACATATTCCACATCTTTTTCGAACATGGTGTATGCTTTTAATAATTGTTGAACGGTATGTATTCTATCAACTTTAGAAGTATAATCGTTAATAATATTTTCTTTTTGTTGAAGTTTTTCTTCAGAACTTAAGTTGGTATTTTTTTCAACAACAGCAAGGCTTACACTGATATCTGGAATGATAAAGAAGTTAGGATCTTCGCCAGCACCAGTAATTAAATTAATCCCTTTATCTGTTAATTCAACACTATTATTTTTTTCATCAATGTAGAAAAATAATTCTTCATCGGCTTTTGGCATTTCTTTTTGTTGATCTGCCAAATAATAATTTTCTGTTTTTTGTAATTTAACTCTTATGCCTGGTTCGCTTAAAAATTTAATTAGTGCACTATTTTTTGGTAACCCACGATGGGCTCTAAACAATGCCAAAGCCCCATCTTTAGGATCATCATTACCTTCTGCAATTTTCTTTTTGGCTTCTTGTAAAAATGTAGAGGTAGCTTTTTTCTGTGCATCTACTAATTTTTGAATTCTTGGTTTTAGTTCAAAAAATTGTTCAACATTATCTTGTTTACCAATAGGACCAGAAATAATTAATGGCGTTCTGGCATCATCAATTAAAACACTATCTACCTCATCTACCATGGCATAATGGTGTTTGCGTTGTACCATTTCGCTAGGATTGTGCACCATGTTATCACGCAAATAATCGAAACCAAATTCATTATTAGTACCATAAGTAATATCTGCTAAATAAGCACTTCTTCTTTCTTCAGTATTTGGATGATGTTTATCAATACAATCAACAGTTAATCCCAACCATTCGAAAATGGTACCATTCCATTCACTATCTCTTTTTGCTAGGTAATCATTTACAGTAACTATGTGAACGCCTTCGCCAACCAATGCATTTAAGTAAGCTGGTAGTGTAGATACCAAAGTTTTACCTTCACCAGTTGACATTTCAGCAATTTTACCTTCGTGTAAAACAATACCACCAATTAACTGCACATCGTAATGAACCATGTTCCAAGTAACTTGGCCACCACCTGCTATCCAAGTATTTTTGAAAATAGAATTATTGCCTTCAATACTTACATAATCTTTTTTAACACTAAATTCTCTATCTAATTCTGTGGCAGTTGAAACTAAGGTGGTGTTATGTTTAAATCTGTTAGCAGTTTCTTTAACTACTGCAAAAGCTTCTGGCAAAATGATAGCAAGAATTTCTTCAATTTTTTTGTCTCTATCTTTTTTTAATTTATCAACTTCCTGATAAATGGCATCTTTAACATGAATGTCTGTTGATGGTAATGCTTCTGCCTGATCTTTTTTATCTTTAATTAAAGCATCAATTTCTTGTAAATGCTCTTTTATTCTTTGTTTGAATTCTTGTGTTTTATTTCTTAAAGCATCATTGCTTAGACTTTGATACTCTTGAAAAAATAAATTAATTTTAGTAACAATGGGTTTAACTTTATTAACGTCTTTCTCGCTTTTATTTCCTCCCAATAACTTACCTAATAGTTTTAACATATATTCAAATTGTGTACTCTGCTGCTTATAAAAAGTAATGAGTAAATGAAAAGATTTTCCTAGTCAAATAGAATGCTATTTATTGAAATTGGTCAATATGACAGCAAACTTTTATTTAAGTTGCCAAAAGTAATAGATTTAGCTATATAGCAAGTTTAGAGTTGGTAAAAATTAGTATAAAATAAAAAAGATATGGTAACTGTTAACTGCTATGGTCTGCAACAATTACCCATTCGCCTTTAATTTTTTTGATGAGTAAGGTATAATATCCTGTTGCATCTCCAACACTTC
>JANPAT010000104.1:0-3528 GCA_031430075.1 Chitinophagaceae bacterium
TCAAAATAATATTAACAAAAAAAGCATTTATCAATTACCTGAAAATATTTTAAACTATTACCAAAACAACGGTTACCCTTTTACACAAGTAAGTTTTGATAGTGTTTATATTTTAAATAATACCATTAATGCCAATTTAAAAATTAATAAGGGCATTAGTTACCGCATGGATAGCATTAAAGTGTTTGGGAAATTAAATTTAAAAAATAGTTTTTTACAACATCACCTCAACCTCTTTAATAACGAGCCTTACAATGCCGAAAAATTACAAAATATAAGTACTAAATTACAAGAGCTGCCTTACTTAAGAGAGTTTAAAAACTGGGATGTATTAATGTTAGGCAGTAGTTATTTAGTTAATTTATATTTAGAACCTGTTAACCAAAATAAGTTTGATGCCATAGTTGGTTTTTTGCCTAACAACAATCAAACCAATGGCAGGCTTTTATTTACTGTTGATGCCAAATTAAATTTGTTTAATGCTTTTGCAAGGGGTGAACAAATTGCTTTAAACTGGCAACAAATTCAACCACTATCACCTCGCATTGATATAAATTACCAACAACCATTTATTTTTAATTCGAAATTTGGTTTGAGTGTAAACTTTAATTTATACAAAAGAGATTCTGCTTTTTTAAATATTAATTCTGGCTTTGGAGTTCATGTAGATATTTCAAAGAAAAGTAATATAAAAATTTCTTTAAATAACAACAGCAGTAGAATTATTGAAGCCGATACATTACAAATTATTGCAACTAAAAAATTACCTGATGTTTTAGACATGAATATCTCAAACATTGGTGTAGCATATACTTTCAACAATTATTTTGGTATCAATAATGTAAAAAGAAAAGGTTTTGAATGGAGCATTTATTCAAATTTTGGACAAAAAAAAATTGCTCAAAACAATACTATTACAAATATAAAATCTGCAGGATTTAATTATAAAACTTTGTACGACTCAATAGCAACAAACACCTATCAGATAAAAGCAAAATTAAATATTACAAAATATAGCAGTCTTGGCAAACAAACGGTTTTAAAAAATGCTTTACAATTTGGAACATTGCTTTCGGCAAATTATTTACAAAATGAGTTATTTCAGATTGGTGGTTTTAAATTATTAAGAGGGTTTGATGAAGAAAATATTTTTACCAATCAATACTTGGTGAGTAGTAATGAGATTCGTTTTTTATTTAATAACAATTCTTATTTTTTTGGATTTGCTGATATGGGTTTTACTGAGAATAAAATTATTAATAAAAATTATTCTTTTATTGGTGGGGGTATTGGGCTAGCTTTAGCAACAAAGCAAGGTTTATTGAATGTGAGTTTTGCTGCTGGCAAAAGAAACGATTTAGCATTTAGTTTCAGAGATTCAAAAATACATATTGGCATTATTA
This sequence comes from Chitinophagaceae bacterium, assembly GCA_031430075.1. Classification (GTDB taxonomy): domain Bacteria; phylum Bacteroidota; class Bacteroidia; order Chitinophagales; family Chitinophagaceae; genus CAIVPM01. The sequence goes on from JANPAT010000104.1 coordinate 1,404, forward strand.
GTAATTTTTAGTTTGAGTATGCCATTAAATTCTTTGTTAATTTGCAATCTTTAAGCAAGGTTTTATGAGGTTTGTAGTGTTGAGTATTTTATATTTTATCAACTTGTCTGTTCATGCACAGCAAGACACTGTTATGCCCCAAAAAGCCTCAATACCAATACAATCGAATAAACCAAGAGTGAATGATTTAAAATTAGACTCTTTAATTAGTAAAAAAAATAATGAAAACATTATACTCTCGCAAGTAGCAATTGATAGTTTAAAAAAATTAATTAATAAAGATTCCTCTACAATTCTAGAAAACGATTCAGCTATTTTAGTTAAAAGAATAAATAACAATATCGCATTATTACAATCAAACCCAATACTTAAAAGCAATTCAGTTGAATATCAGCTTACAAATTTTAGAGACTACAACTCAAAAGATTTTCTTTTTTATTTACTTTTATTTGTTGCCTTTATTCTTGCATTAGTTCAATTGCTTTTTCCAAAATATTTAAAAAATATTTTTGATATTTTTTTTCAACCAAGTTTTAGACAACGCCAAACAAGAGAACAATTAAAGCAAGAATACTTTGCAATTTTGCTATTGAATGTTTTATTTGTTTTATCAACAAGTATTTTTATAACCTTAATTTCAAATAATAAAATTCAAACTAACAATCAGTTTTGGCAGTTTTTATCGTTAGCCTTTATAACACTTAGTATTATTTATATTACAAAATATAGTTTCACAAAATTTGTTGGGTGGGTATTTCATCAAAAAGAGGTAGCAGAATCTTATAATTTTTTAGTTTTTTTAATTAATAAAATAATTGGGGTTATTTTAACTCCTTTAATTTTTATAATAAGCTACTCCTCAACTGAACTTAAACAATTTTCAATTACAATTTCCTTTATATTAATTGTAATATTATTACTTTATAGATTTAATAAAACTGTAAATTCTTTAAGGCGTTTGTTAAAAATAAGTAGCTTTCATTTTTTTATCTATTTTTGCAGTGTTGAGATTTTACCAATGCTTATTTTATTTAAAGCAATTGGAAAATACATAGGTACTGGTATTTAATTTTTAATTAAAGTGTAGCATGGCAAAAAGCGTTTCTACTAAAAAAGAAAATGGGGGGAAAATCAAAAAAATCCTAATTTCTCAACCTCGTCCAGAGAGTGAAAAATCACCTTATTTCGAGTTAGAAAGAAAACACGGTGTAGAGCTTGAGTTTCAGCCTTTGATAGAGTTAGAGCCTATTGCATCTAAGGATTTTAGAAAACAAAAAATAGATGTTACTTCGTATACAGCTGTAATTTTTACCAGCAGAAATGCCATTGATCATTTTTTTAGAATGGCAGATGAAATGAAAATTAACATAAATCAAGATACCAAATATTTTTGCATTACAGAAGCTGTAGCACTTTACCTACAAAAATTTATTTTATATAGAAAACGTAAGGTTTTTTATGGTGCAGATGGAGGTAATAAAAGCATGTTTGATATAATAAATAAACATAAAGAATCTGAAAAATTTTTATACGTGTGTAGCGAAAATCAACAAGATAATGAAATTGTTTGTTGGCTAAAAAATCACCATTGTGAGTTTACTTTAGGATTCATGTATAGAACAGTTAGTTCGAATATTAAAGATAAAGTTGTTATAAAAGATTTTGATATTATTTGTTTGTTTACCCCAAGTGGCGTTAGAAGTTTATTTGATAACTATCCAACCTTTAAACAAAATGGAACTTTGCTTGGAGCATTTGGCAATAATACAGCTATTGCTATTGAAGTAGCTGGATTAACATTGCACATAAAAGCACCTGTGCCACAAACAACCAGCATGTTTGCTGCTCTTGAAAAATTCTTAACAGAATATTCTAAATAATTATAATTGTTTTCTTAAACGGGCCACTGGTAAATTAAGTTGCTCTCTGTATTTTGCTACAGTTCTTCTGGCAATATTGTAGCCTTTTTCGTTTAACAATTCAGTAAGTTCTTCATCTGCATAGGGTTTGTGTTTATCTTCTGCGTCTATAATATTATTCAATATTTTTTTTACTTCTGTAGTACTCACTTCTTCGCCACTATCAGTACTTAAGCTTTCGCTAAAAAAGAATTTTAATTTATAAG
>JANPAT010000105.1:0-5032 GCA_031430075.1 Chitinophagaceae bacterium
TGAGATGGTAGCTGCTATTACTATAATAGACGCTACGATTTTGTTGATTTGTTTCATGTTTGTGTTGTTTAGTTGTTTAAAGAGAATGTAAAATTGAAACAACTGCACAACCTACACAATCCCTTGAATTAGGGGGTAACGCTGAAATGCCTATTAATAATGGGTTTAAGATATTAACTAGCTTAAAAAAAATAATTAAATAACAAAATTTGTAATAAATTAGTAATAAAAAATTCACGATTATTCATCTTATCGTATATTTTTATTCAAAATAATTATTGTATGAGATATGAGATGATTAAAGATTTAAAACAAGTTTACTCAGATTACACATCAGACGACTTTGAAGTATGGAAAATTCTGTACGAAAGACAAATGCCTGCTTTAGAAGTTCATGCTGCTAAAGAATATTTAGATGGAATACAAAATATACAGTTCAGTTCTAATACTATTCCAAATATTCCAAATACAAATAATTTATTGCAAGAACAAACAGGCTGGGAACTAATAGTTGTTCCTGGAATAATTAAAGAACCTGATTTTTTTACGCTTCTTTCACAAAAAAAATTTCCTGCAACAACATGGCTAAGAAAAAAAGAGCAATTAGATTATTTACCTGAACCAGATATGTTTCATGATGTTTTTGGTCATGTTCCTTTATTAACTAATTTTCATTTTACAGAATTTTTTCAAACCATTGGCTTATTAGGTGTAGAGCATTTGCAAAATGAAGAAATCATTGCTATGCTGGGTAGATTGTATTGGTTTACTATTGAATTTGGATTAATTAAAACTAATCATATAACCCAGATTTATGGTGCAGGAATTATATCTTCTTACTCAGAAACAAAATTTTCTTTAAGTAAAGAGCCTAAACATATTCCTTACAATGCTCCTTTAATAATGCATACACCATACGAAAATGATCATATTCAAGATACTTATTATGTGATAGATTCTTTTGAACAACTTTATCATTCAATTGAAACCATTAAAGAAGAAATAGATAAATTGTAGAGCAAAAAAATGAAACGTAAAATAACAGTAAAAAAATTGTTACTCTATTTTGCTTTATTATTATTTTTTATAATAATAATATCTGCTTTAGTTATACTATACTTAAATCAACAATTACAAAAAAAGGGGGAACAAACATTTTATAAATCCTTCGAAATCGCAATACCAAATCAATACTCTATAAATGGTATTGATGTAAGTAAACATCAAAGTTATGTGTATTGGCATTCAGTGAAAAATATGACGATTGACCAAATTAATATTGATTTTGCTTTTGTTAAAGCAACTGAAGGTGTTGATCATAAAGATGAAATGTTTGAAAGAAACTGGAAATTGTTGCACGAAAATAAAATTACACATGGAGCTTATTTATATTTTATACCATTAAATAGTGGAGTATTACAAGCTACAAATTTTATCAATACTGTTAAATTGAAAAAAGGAGATTTGCCACCTGCTATTGATATTGAACAAACTTCTGGACTTAGTGAAAAAGAATTAAACTTTAAACTAAAAGAATGTTTGCAAACTTTAGAAAGCCATTACAAGGTAAAACCAATTATTTATACTTACACAGAATTTTACAATAAATATTTGGGTGATGATTTTAATGAATATCCACTTTGGGTAGCACATTATACCGAAGAAAATAAGCCTAATATTAAACGAGATTGGGTTTTTTGGCAACATAGCAATACTGGCAGAGTAAATGGAATAACGGAAAAAGTAGATTTTAATGTTTTTAATGGAGACTCTTTACTGTTTCAAAATTTGCTTTTAAATTAAAATTTATTTACTTTTAATCAACTAAAATTTATGTTAGAAAATCTTTTCGAATTAGTAAAATCTCATGCTGGTAATGCCATCATTAATAATCCAGCAATACCCAAGAAATGGCATCAAAATCAATATTTGAAACTTTAAAATCATCTGTTGCAAGTGGAAGTTTTTCAGATGTTACAAGTTAACTTTCTGGAAATAATACAGGTGCATCGCCTTTAACAGGGTTGATGCAAAACAATTTTGTACAAAGTTTAATGCAAAAATTTAACCTAGATTAAAATGGAGCTACAAATATTGCAAGTAGCCTAATACCTTCTGTTTTGAATAATTTATCTCAAAAAGTTAATGATCCTAACGATTCTAGTTTTGATTTGCAAGGTATTATCAATTCAGTTTCTGGTGGAAATATTGGTTCCTTAATCAATCAATTTACAAATAATAATGCAGACACAAAAAGCAGTAATAGGTTGATTGATGCTTTTAAAAAGCTATTTTAATTTTTTAGGGATTCTCGATTTAGAAAACTACCATTAATAGCAAAACACAATTTGGTTGAGTCTATCTCAACAAAATAAGAAACTTTACTAAAATCATCAAATAGTTTAAAAGCCTTATAAGTATTACTTGAGCCATAAAATCTGGCCATAAAATCTGAAGAAGATTTAGGGAGAAAACTTGGGTCTATCTCTAATTTTATCCTTATTAATTTTCCTGTTTTGTTATATGTTTTTTCAATAGGATGACCATTCTCTTTAAACACTGCAATAAAATTGCTATCTAAAAATTTCCATTCAACTTCTTTAGCAGCAGGGTGGGCTTTAGTAAAAAGTTCAACTATTTGATTAGTTAATTCATTGATATGCTGTGCATAACAGTTATTTGTTATTTGAAATAAGCAGCATATAATAATAAACTTCTTCATCAATCAATTTGATAATAGATTTAATTAACCAAACTAATAACGAATATTTATAGTAATTATTCTACGTAAATATTTTTTATGTCACTATACTTAGTGTTTAAGTATACAAATAAAAAAAGCCTCTCGACATTCGAGAGGCTTTGGTTGGGTTACCAGGATTCGAACCTAGACAGACAGAACCAAAAACTGTAGTGCTACCATTACACAATAACCCAATCCTTATTACCATTTTAAAAATGGAATGCAAAAATATGGTTGTTAACCGTTGCAGCAAAAAAAAACTGGTTATAATATTAAATATTCTAAACAAAATGCATGAAAAAACTACTCATACCTATAACTCAAATCAACCAGAAAACTAACAGATGTTAACTTTCATATTCATTCACTTAATTTTGACAACTTAAAAGAATAATTTAATATGGGTTCATCTACTCAAAAAAAGGTAAGAATTGTAACTGCTGCAAGTTTATTCGATGGCCATGATGCTGCTATAAACATTATGCGAAGAATAATGCAAAGTAAAGGTGCCGAAATTATTCATTTAGGCCATAACAGAAGCGTAAAAGAAATTGTAGAAACAGCTATTGAAGAAGATGTTCATGGTATTGCCATTACCTCTTATCAAGGTGGGCATGTTGAGTTTTTTAAATACATGAAAGATTTGTTAGATGAAAATGGATGTGGGCACATTAAAATATTTGGTGGCGGTGGTGGGACCATTCTTCCAACTGAAATTGAAGAATTAGAAAATTATGGAATAACCAAAATTTATAGCCCAGATGATGGAAGAAAAATGGGCTTGGAAGGTATGATTGAAGATGTGATAGAAAAGTCCAAAGTCCAAAGTCCAAAGTCCAAAATAAAATTAAATGGTAATGCTTTGGGTGAAGCAAAAGATATTATTTCTATTGCAGAAAAAATTACTGCTGCAGAAAATGGAGAAACTGTAAACCTTAAACCTCAAACTTTAAACATTCCAGTTCTAGGAATTACAGGAACTGGAGGAGCAGGTAAAAGTTCTGTTACAGATGAAATTGTTCGTAGGTTTTTAAACAATTTTCACGACAAAACCATTGCTGTTATTAGTGTTGATCCAAGTAAGAAAAAAACAGGTGGTGCTTTATTAGGAGATAGAATTAGAATGAATGCCATTTCTCATCCTCGTGCTTATATGAGAAGTTTAGCTACACGAGATGATAATACTGCCTTAAGTGCTTATGTACAAGATGCTATTAATATTTGCAAAGAAGTTGCTTTTGATTTTATTATTTTAGAAAGTGCAGGTGTTGGACAAAGTGATGCCTCGATTTTAGATTATTGTGATGTAAGTATGTATGTAATGACGCCTGAATATGGTGCTGCATCTCAACTCGAAAAAATTAATATGCTCGATTATGCAGATATTATTTGTATCAATAAGTTCGATAAAGCTGGAGCATTAGATTCTTTAGCAGATGTAAGAAAGCAGTATAAAAGAAATCATCAATTATTTACTGCAAAAGATAAAGCATTACCCATTATTGGAACTATGGCCAGTAAATTTAATGATGATGGTGTAAATCATTTATTTGAATTACTTGTTAAAACAATTGAAACTAAAACACAAATTAGTTTTGGCAGTTTTCAATTTAGCGAAACAGCAAAAGTTTCTGCAGCAATTATTCCATCAAATAGAACAAGATATTTAAGTGAAATTAGTGAGGGTAATAGAGCTTATGATAAGCTAGTTATTGATCAATCTGAAATAGCTTCTAAACTTTATCAGCTTAATGGAGTTTTAGAAATTTTTAAACAAGCAGATGAAAAAAACTCCCTCTCCTTTGGAGAGGGTTGGGGTGAGGCTCTTCAACAACAAATAAACTTTTATCAAGATCAACAAACTCCTGTTGCTAAAAAACTTATTTCAAATTGGAATAATAAAAAACAAGCTTACTCTGAAGATTTTTATGAATATAAAGTAAGAGATAAAGTTATTAAGCAGCCTATGTTTAGTATAAGTCTTTCTGGTACTCGAATTCCAAAAGTAGTTTTGCCAAAGTATAAAGATTGGGGCGATTTATTGCGTTGGCAAGGACAAGAAAATTTTCCAGGGAGTTTTCCATTTACTTCAGGTGTATTTCCTTTAAAACGTGATGGTGAAGATCCAACAAGAATGTTTGCAGGTGAAGGTGGGCCTGAGAGAACGAATAGAAGATTTCATTATGTAAGTGTCGAACAGCCTGCAAAGCGTTTGAGCACTGCATTTGATAGTGTTACATTATATGGTGAAGACCCAGCTGTTAGACCAGATATTTATGGAAAAATTGG
>JANPAT010000106.1:0-2288 GCA_031430075.1 Chitinophagaceae bacterium
CCAAAACTTCTATTGCTTAATAAGCCACCATATTCACGTGCAAAAGGAACACCTTGAGCTACACATTGATCAATAATATTTGTACTAACTTCTGCTAGGCGATGAACATTCGCTTCTCTAGATCTGTAATCTCCACCTTTAATAGTATCATAAAATAAACGAAAAACACTATCACCATCGTTCTGATAATTTTTTGCAGCATTAATACCGCCTTGTGCAGCAATTGAGTGTGCACGACGTGGACTATCCTGAAAACAAAATGCTTTTACTTTATAGCCCATTTCTCCCAAACTAGCAGCAGCACTTGCTCCAGCTAAACCAGTACCAACAACAATAATTTCTAACTTTCTTTTGTTTGCAGGATTTACAAGTTTGCAATGACCTTTATAGTCAATCCATTTTTTTTCTAATTTTCCTGCTGGTATTTTTGAATCAAGCATAATATTTAATTTGACAATTCGACAATAAAACAATTCGACAATTAACTAATGTAAAAGTGATTTGACAAAAATTGTCGAATTGTCGAATTCACTAATTGTTTAATTAATCCATCCAAAATGAAAACTTAAAGGCATTAATGCAAATGCTACACAAACAATTATTGAGAATCCAAATCCGAAGGCAGCAATCATTTGGAAGTATTTTTTATTATGCACTCCTAAAGTTTTAAAAGCACTTTGAAAACCATGTGCCAAATGATAACCAAGAGCAGCACATCCTAAAATATAAAGAAAAATTGTAAGTATTGTTGCAGCATCATGGCCAGTAAAAGTTTCTTTCATTAGTGCATACAAATCTTTTTCGTTCCCTAATGTTAACCCTTGTGAAATTCTATTGGGCAACCAAAAATGAGCAAGATGTACAATTAAAAAAATAAGAATTAGTGTACCCAAAATAGCCATACTTCTGCTATACCATTTGCTACCATCTTTATAGTTAACAGCATATCCTACACTTCTTGCTTTTTTATTTTGAATGGTAAGCATATAGCCTTGTACAATATGTAATATCAACCCAACAAACAATCCAATTTCTAAAATTCTTGGTATAAGATTAGCACCCATAAAATGAGCAGCTTTATTAAACATTTCTCCACCATCGTTAGCCCAAATACATGCATTTAAACCAACATGGACTATTAAAAATAAAATGAGAAAAATTCCTGTAAAACCCATTACTAATTTCTTACCAACTGAAGAAATAAACATCTGTTTCCATGTCATATAACAAAGTTGTGGTTTTGAATATTGCAAAAGTAATGTTGAAATATTAGATAATATAATTTTTTAAATCACTCCCTTTTACTTTTTATGGAACTATTTTACTGCTCATCACATTTTTTGTATTAATTTTTTTTAAGTTATACCACAAGCTTACTTTTGAAACATGCTAAAGTTGTTTAGAATTTTATGGAATAGTTTTAAAATGGCACTTCAAGAGTTAAAGAATAATAAACTAAGAAGTGCATTATCTCTTTTAGGCATTGCTTTTGGCATTTTTTGTATCATCAGCATTTTGGCTACCATAAATAGTTTAGAAGGGAAAATAAAATCTGATTTAAAATCATTCGGCAGTAATACTATATATATTGATAAGTGGCAATACAGTGGAGGTCCAGAATATCCTTGGTGGAAATATATTAAACGCCCCGAACCGAAATATGCAGAAATGGCTTTTATTAAACAAAAAAGTACATTAGCTAGCAATGTTTGTTTGTATGCTCAAACTAGTTCAAACGCAACTATTGATGATAAAGTTTTAAATAATTCATCAATTTATTGTATTACTGAAGATTTTAATAAAATTCAAAATATCATTATAGATAAAGGAAGATATTTTTCTGAAATGGATTTTGAATGAGGAACTCCAGTTACTATAATTGGATTCGATTATGCAGTTATGCTTTTTACAACTGCAGAAAAAGCAGTTGGAAAGCTAATAAATATTAATGGTAAAGCAACTTATATTGTAGGTGTAATAGAAAAGCAAGGTAAAAGTATTTTAGATGGATTTGAATATGATCATTGTTTTTTAATGCCATACAGATATTTTGCTTCTGTGTATAATGTTCGATATTGTAATCCTGTAATATTAGTTCAAGGAAAAGATAATATTTCGTCAGTTGCTTTAGCAGATGAGTTAAGAGGGGCAATGAGACAATTGCATAGATTAAGTCCAAAGCAAGAGGATGATTTTGCTTTAAATGATATTAATCAATTAGGTGAAGAAGTAACCAAAGTATTTGGTTCAGTGAATTTAGGAGGTTGGTTTATTGCAGGTTTAAGTTT
>JANPAT010000107.1:0-4763 GCA_031430075.1 Chitinophagaceae bacterium
CGCTAGTAAAAACATTAAAACAGGTCCAATTATCCAATTGAGAAATAATGATAAACTCAGTATTTTAGTGTTTTTAAACACTTCTTTTAATTTATTGTATTTAACTTTTGTAAATGGTGGATACATCATTAATATCAAGCCAATGGCTAATGGAATATTTGTTGTACCTGTTGAATACGAATTAATAATTTTTGGCACACTTGGAAAAAAATAACCAATTGAAACTCCAAAAATCATTGCCAAAAAAATCCATAAAGTGAGGTATCGGTCTAAGAAATTTAATTTACTTCTTTCAGCAATCTTATTACATTTATTTGTTTCCATACTTACTTATTTTTTATTAACAACAATCAGCTCCACAACAAGATTTTTCTATTGGCTTTTCGGCATAAACTGTTATACTAAAAATTCCTACACCACTTTTTCTAAATTGTTCTATTTCATTTTTACTAACATAATTTAATAAAATATCATCTGGTACATAAATGATTTTTTCTTTTTGTATAGTAATATTTATAAAACCATTTTGTTGTATTAAGTTAAGATATTCCTGTTTTTGAATTGCACCACTTACACAGCCAGCATACATTTCAGCAGCATTTTGTAAAGTATTGGGTAACTCGCCAACCAAAACTATATCACTAATACTAAAATGTGCAGCAGGTTTTAAAACTCTATAAATTTCATTGAGTACATTATTTTTATTGGGCACTAAGTTCAAAACACAATTACTCACTATAACATCGGCAACATTATCGTTAACTGGTATTTGTTCTATATCACCTTGCCTAAATTCAACATTAGTATAGCCCACTTTTTCTGAATTGGTTCTAGCTTTTTGTATCATGGCATCTGTAAAATCAATACCTATTACTTTGCCTATTGATCCAGCTTCTTTTCGTGCAATAAAACAATCGTTACCTGCACCACTGCCTAAATCAATCACTACATCTCCTTCTTTAATTTTTGCAAATTGTGTGGGTAAACCACAACCTAATCCTAAATCAGCATCTGGGTTATAGCCTTCAATTTCTGTATAATCATCTGTCATAATATTATACACTTCTGTACTACAACCACTAGCCCCACAACAAGATGCTGCATTATCATCTTTCGATTGTAATGCAATTTCACTGTATTTTTCTTTTACTAATTGCTTAAGCTCATTTTCTGTTTTCATAATTTTATTTTTAATTTTTTAACAACATGATTTTTTGTGACTAACTCTTAAATCCTCAAACAAGAAGCTAAATATTTTTATTACCTTATCAATGCTGCTCCAGTTTATGCAATAACAAGTTTTTGCCCCTTCAATTTCTCCTTTTATTAAGCCTACTTTTTTTAATTCTTTTAAATGTTGACTAACTGTGCTTTGAGCTAAGGGCAACTCTGCAACTAAATCTCCACAAATACAATCATTCTTTTGTGCTAAAAATTTAAGAATTGCAATTCTTGCTGGATGAGATAAAGCACTTGCAATTGCTGCCATCTCTTGTTCTTCTACTCCAAACAATTCTAGTTTTTTTGTTGCCATAATTTATAATCGTTTTAATACGATGATGCAAATATATGTCTACTAATCGTTATAATACGATAATATTGATCACGCTATATTACCGTTCATCACAAATACAAAAAAATACCCTAACCAAGGTAGTAACGATGAAACCATTACTGATATTGAATTTCACAATAGTATATAATACTTTCTTATCTAAATTACTAAAGTTAACCGAGTATTATGTTTTGCATAGTACTAAAAAAGATTATATGTTTGCAGTGTCAAAATAAAAACAACATCATTAACATAAAAATTTATAAAAATGAAAAACAAACAAAACAACTTTTTAAGAAACTCAAACCATCAAGAAATATCAAATGGTTCAGTTGAAACTAAGATTACGGGAGCTTTAGAAAAAAATCACACGCAAGTAAAACAAGTATTTAGTTCAGTTGATTTATGGAATATTCATAAAAAAAATAGAACAAGTTTATCACGCCGTCGTGTAACATCACTCTTCTGGTAAAAAACTTAGGCAATTTTCTTCTCAACAAATTAAAAATTAAAACCATGGATATTCAAAACACACAAAGTCAGATGCGAAAAGGGGTATTAGAATTTTGCATACTTTCTGTAATAAAAAAAGGAGAAGTGTACCCAAGTGATATTGTTGAAATTATGAAAGCAGCTGGGCTTCAAATTTTAGAAGGTACACTTTATCCGTTATTAACCCGACTTAAAAATGCCGATTTACTAACCTATAGATGGGTTGAAAGTAATAGCGGACCCCCTCGAAAATATTTTTTAATGACAGAAAAAGGTTTGGCATTTTATGCTGAATTAGAAACAACTTGGAAAGAACTAGCCGATGCTGTTCATAACATTACCAATACTGATACTGAAACTAACAACTTTAACCAATAAACTAATAAACAATGAAAAAGGTTATCAATATAAATTTTCAAGGAAGAGTAGTTCCTATTGAAGAAACGGCTTATGATATACTTAAAAAATATACAGAAAGTTTAAGCAAATTTTTTGCCTTAGAAGAAGGTAAAGAAGAAATTATTAATGATATTGAAGGAAGAATTGCAGAGCTATTTGCAGAAATTCTTAAAAAAGGCAGCACCTGTATTTGTGATGATGATGTAAATAAGATTATAGATAGTATGGGCCGACCAGAAGATTTTGAAACAGAAGAACCACACTATAAGGAAACTAATACATCTTCATCAACAAATGAACCCTATCATAATTTTAATGCACCACGAGGTAGATTATATAGAGATGATAACGATAAAATTATTGGAGGTGTTTGTGGTGGTTTAGCCAATTATTTAAGAGTTGATGTTAGTGTAGTAAGAATTGTTTTTGCCATATTATTATTTGGTGGTGGCTCAGGATTTTTTATTTATTTATTGCTTTGGATATTTCTTCCAAGTAAAAATTTAAAAACTAATTTAACTAAAAGACTTTATAGAAATCCCGAAGAAAAAGTAATTGGTGGTGTTGCGAGTGGCTTAGCAGCATATTTTAATATTGCTGTTTGGATTCCAAGATTAATTTTTGCTTTTCCTTTAGTAGTAGGTATTATTAATTCAACATTTCACAATTTATTCTGGAACTTCGATCCCTTTCCATCTGTATTCTTTGGTTCTTTTGGCGGTTCCTTAACCCTTATTTATTTAGTACTATGGGCTGTAATTCCAGAAGCAAATACAGCAAGTGAAAAATTAGAAATGCGTGGTGAAAAAGTAGATTTAAATACTATAAAAAATACTATTCAAGATGATTTAGTAGGTTTTAAAGAACGTGCAGATAAATATGGTAAAGTAATTTCAGAAAAAGTAAATAAGTGGGGCGAGGAAGTAAATGCTTCAACAAAAAATTCAAGTGGCAGAATTGGACAAGCTATTGGAATAGTTTTTAAAGCATTCTTTTTATTTATTGCAGGCATGATTGCTTTTGCTTTACTAATGGCTCTTATAGGTGTGTTAATTGGTGGCGTAGCAATTTTTCCTTTCAAAAACTTTTTCCTTGATGGATTTTGGGAACAAACACTTGCTTGGATTACTGTAATTGGATTTTTAATTGTACCTATCATTGGATTTATTATTTGGCTGGTTCGCAGATTAATGAAAGCTAAAACCAGCTATAAATATTTTGGAGCAACAATTGGTACAATTTGGACAATTGGTTTATGCTCTTGCATTACACTAACAGCAATAATTTTAAATAATTTCAAAAACAAATCAGCCGTTGAAGATGAAATTGCTATCAATCAACCTTCAAAAAATAAACTATTAATAACAGTTAAAAAAGATGAGGTTTCTTTTTATGGTGATGATTGGTTTGGAATAAATTGGGATAAAAATGACGCACCTTTTTATGGATTAAGTGAAGATAGTGTGATGATGAGAACCATTAGAATTAGTGTTGTACAAAGCAAAGACAATAATTATCATATCAAAACAGTAAAGTTTAGCAGAGGCAAAAACAAACAAATTGCCAAACAAGTTGCTAGTCATATTAATTTCTCTATTAATCAAAATGATAGTGTGATAGAACTTCCTAAAGGCTTTGTGATAACTAATAAAGATAAATTCAGAAACCAACAAGTATTAATAATAATTGAGGTTCCGGTAGGCAAAAAAATTCAATTAGATAATTCATTAGACGATTATGAATGGTTCGATATAAATTATAACAGAAGAAAAGGCTGGAATACAGATTGGGATCGAAACTTGAGTAATTCATATTCATGGGATGATGATGTAGAATATACAATGGGCGAAAAAGAATTAATTAATCCTAATGAGAAAAGCGATATAAATCAAGATATGGAAGATTTAAAAAAAGAAATTGAAGAGAAAAAACAAGAACTCGAAAACAAAAAAATGGATATAATAAAAGATAGTACTAAAATTTCAGTAACAACAATTTCACAAAAAAATATGATACAAAATTTTAAACTTAACATGCCTAATAATGTTTTTATTAGTAGTTTTTTAATTGATAAGTTTTCTTTCTAAAAGTTACTACAATTGTTAAAAATGCCTCACTGCTGTGAGGCATTTTTATTTAATAAATTCGTGAAACCCTTTATTCATACGCATTTCATCGTTACCCCCTAATTCAAGGGATTGTGTAGGTTGTGCAGTTGTTTCAATTTTACATTCTCTTTAAACAACTAAACAACACAAACATGAAACAAATCAACAAAATCGTAGCGTCTATTATAGTAATAGCAGCTACCATCTCA
>JANPAT010000108.1:0-4727 GCA_031430075.1 Chitinophagaceae bacterium
CAAGCCTTGTCCAAATCTCTCAACAAAAAACCTATATTAATTTCTATTCCAATTTGGATTCTTTCTTTTGTTTGTTATTTACAAAAATTTCTACAACTTAAAATTGGTGTTTATCCAGACCAATTAAAAAGATTGAAAGCAAGAAAAAAATATACACTTCCACCCACCTATGTAAGAACAATAAAAGAAATTTTTTCCTAAACATATTCTTACAATTTCAACATAAGTATTTCCATTATTTTTGGCAAACCAAAAACATCAGATTTTTTCTATGTCAAAAAAAAATAATCCACAACATAAAGTTGTTCCAACGCCTATTTCAAAAGTTATTGAAGCAAAATCAACTAACAATTATGCTTTTGTGATTAATGATAAACAAGCATTACTAATTACTTTATGCATTGCAGCAATTAGTTATATTTTTTCATTTTATTATACTTCTTTTTATCAAGGAGAAGAAGGTGCACAGTATATGAATGCTTTAGCATTTTGGCACGATAGAAATTATATTCTTGGCAACTGGCCTAAAACAGGTTGGAAAATTATTTATGCTCCAATTGTTTTACTTGGCAAACAAGGTGTATTAATTGCAAACTGTTTATTCTCGGCATTTACAGGCTTTATGGCATATAAACTTGCCGGCAAAATTATTGAGAAAAAAACAGCTTTGCCTTTCATCTTTTTAATCAGTCAAACACTTTGGTTTATTCTAGCATTTAAATTTTATAGTGAAATTCCAACTGCATTTTTCTTAACTCTTGCACTCTATCTTTTTTATTCTGAAAAATATATTGGCTTTGCATTGAGTGCATCATTTGTATTATTACTAAGACAAGAATTTGTATTCATCTTTCCTTATTTTGCATACATTTTATTTAAAAGAAAACAATGGATTTCATTTTTTGCTTTAGGATTTTTTCCTTTACTCTACAATATTTGGGGATGGCAAGCTACTGGTGATATATTATATGCTTTAAATGAAAGTAGAAGATATGCAGAGTCGATTAAAAACTCTTATCCTCGACAAGGTTTTGATCATTACCTTATCATGGGCAGTGTAATTTATAATATGATTGTATTGAGTTTAGTGGTTACTTATCTTGCCCAAATTGTTACCAGACAAATTAAAAAAATTGAATATGCCATCATCATTCCAACATTAGGTTTTATTTTGGTGCATTGTTTATTCAACTTACAAGCATTTCCCATTTTAACTAGTACAGGTGGTAACTTACGTTATCTCCTAGTAGTTTCTCCTTTAATGGCTGTGCTTGCAGCAAAAGCAATTGATAATTTAAGGTTTACAGAAAAGAAAGTAAATCTATTATTATTACTCATTCCTTTTGTGGCTCTAGTTGCTGCTTATATGACTTACACACATAATTGGGTGGTAATGGATACAGAAAGTGGTGTAAGAGATAGAATACCTGTATTGCTGGCTATTGCTGTAATAGGAACTGTATTTTTAGTAAAATCTACTGCTTTACTTTCAAAAATAATTTCTAGTTTATGTTTAGTATCTATGTTAATTTATATTCGACCTAAAGAATTGTGTTGTGATGAAAATTTTGAACAAAAGAAAATTACAGAATATGTTATTGCCAATAAACTTGATCAAAAACCTATTATGCAAAATCTTGCATTAATGGATTATTTTTATGGTAAGAATAAATGGGATTATCCTGCTGGTTGTACTTCTATGAATGGAGATAGCACATTAGATAAAGCCAAAGTAGGAACGATTATTATTTGGGATACTCATTATGCTACAAAGTATGGAAAAGTAGAGTACCAATATTTTGAAAAGAACTTCGACAAATACAAAATGCTTAAAGAATTTAAAAGCGAAGACAATCGATTTGCAGCATTAATACTTGAAAAAATTAAATTTTAAATTTTATTTAAAAGGATCTGAAAATTTAGCTTCTGTCGTTAAAGTATAGTCAGTAAGTGTGTTTAAAAAAGCAATCATTCTTGCAGCATCTGGTGTTGGCAATGTATGTAAAGGAATTGCAGGAGTTGAGTTCAACATACTTTGCAAATTAGCAATACTCCCATTATGAAACAACGTTTTTCTTAACCCAATATTTCTTAAACTTCCAGATTTAAATCTGTTCTGTCCATTAATACCTATATCATTTGCATCATTTAAAGCAAAACCAATTTCAGGTGTTGAGGTAATAAACATAGGTGGGGTATGACAACTTGAACAAGTTCTTACACCAGCTGTTAAAAACATTTGTTCTCCTTGTGCTTCTGTTGTTGAAAATGTTGCTAAGCCTTGTTTAACTGAATCGTATTTAGATTGATAAGAAACAATAGACCTACAATATTGAGCCAATGCTTTTGAAATTCTGTTTGAATCTATTACTGTGCTTCCAAATGCTTTTTGAAATAATGCAGGATAATAATTTAAACCAGAAACTTTATTCACTAACTCTGGTAAAGTTAATCCCATTTCAACATGGTTTTGTATGGGTTGTAATACTTGATTTTCCAAGGTTGCAGCTCTTTCATCCCAAAACATTTTTCCATTTTTATAGAAACGAAGGTTTAAAACAGCCATTGAATTTCTGGTTGTTAAACCTCCTTCAAAACCTTTGCTTAAAAAAACATCATCGTCAAAAGCTTCTGATTGCTTATGGCAACTTCCACAACTAATGGTATTATTTTTTGAGAGTTGTTTATCATAAAATAACACCCTGCCTAAAGTTGCACCATCATTTGTAAGTGCATTATTTGCAGGTGTATTATCGTTCAACAATAACGTAGTCTGAATATAGCTAGGAAAACCAACTACATAACTATAAGGAGTTGTAGGCAGATTTGGTAGTTTGGTAACAATAGTAAAAGTAGTTGCATTGGTATCACTTTTAGTACAATACTGAAACAAGGTTATACTCAAAAATAAAACAATGAATACACTTATTTTTTTCATAGTTATTGAATTTATTAAACTTAAAATTAGTGTAGAATTGAATCAGCTTTTGAGTGTTTATTTTGATATGAAGGTTCAGACAAATAATAAAATAAAAAGTTTAACCAGTATAAAAATATACAAAACAAAAACCCCACAACATGTAGTGGGGTTTGAGAATTTAATAAAAGATATTGCTATCTTCTCATTCTAAATTCATAATTAGCTGTAGTAACTGTAGTTGGTGAGCTCATTAAATCACAATATAAAGTTATAGAACCATCGCAAGATGAGAAGGTACTCGTTTTAGTTGTTGATGACCTAACAAAAGTAGGATTACCTCCACCAACTCCACCCGTGGGTTGAACTGGAATAGTTACTCTAAAATTAGATGGGTTTGTCCAATCTAATTCACCAGTAACATCATTCCAACCCCAATCGTATAAGTTTACAAACTTACATGAAGCTTTAGTTGTTGAACCAGGTACCATTACTAAGTTTACACAAGAAATGGTATAAGGTCCATATTGAAATGCTCCAGCTGCATTATATTCATTTGAAGTATTATACGCACCACTTAAAGCAGCCAATACCACTGGGCAATAACGCTGAATAACTATATTAATTGAATCTTTTCCAGGAAATGCACCAATTGCACCACCAGAAATTTTTACTTTAAGGGTATCAATTCTACCAGTTGTGTATGGAGCTAAAATGCCTGTGATTCTCAAAGTATCTAAAGCTTGACCAGCTTTGATTGTTACAGAAGCAGGTGCAGTATAATGAGTGCCTGCAACAGCACCAGTAGGTGATGTATAAGTAAAGTTAATTGTTCTATCAACTGAAGCTACTGAGGTTACCCCTACAGGTATTGCAAATGGTTTTGGTGTAGGAGGAATTAGATAGTAACTTTTTGGGGCAAACGAAGAGTAAAGCATCTGAGCATAAGGTGCTGGGCTAACAATAGGATTCTTGTCCACAACTAAATTATTCTTTTTACAAGATGTAAATCCTGTTATAAGAACTAAAGCCATGAAGCTGTATTTAATAATTTGTTTCATAATTCTTTAAAGATTTTTTAGTTTATGGATTTTGATCTGCTGCTGTTAAAGAAAGATTAGTATTAAATTCTTTTTGACAAATTTTCCAAGCAAATAATGGATCTCCAGCAGGTAATACAGTTTGACCAGGATTAAATGCACCATGATTACCAATACCAGTTGGTCTGTTCAATCCTACTTTTAATCTTTTTAAATCAAACCAAGAGAATCCTTCACCCCATAATTCAATTCTTCTTTGCAATATAATTTCATTTAGTAAAGCTGTACCACTTAAAGATGCAGCAGTATAAGCAGGGAATCTAGCTTGTACTAATGTTTGAATTGCTGTTCTTGCTCCAGGATCATTACCTTGACGTGAAAAGGCTTCTGCTTCTATTAAATACATTTCAGAAGCTCTCATAAATAAGTAATCTGAAGCCCAACTTGATGGATTAGCTAAACGAAATTTAGTTTGGCAATACTCAGGTACACCCGATGTTCCAGTGCCTGGAGTTCTGAATAATGACTTACGAATATCTGCAGCGTTAATTTGATCGTATAAATCTTTAGTGATTTTCTTTTGACCACCTAATTGAGCATAATCAAATGCATTAGCATCCATGTGAGAGAAGAAAGATGCAAAAATTGTTGCTTCAGGAACTATTACTGTTGCACCCCACATCCACTCTGGATTAGTTGTTGTATTAAAACCAGCAGTATAAGTTGTAGATGGCATTGGTGTATAACCAGTACGAGCTAATGCAGCATAT
>JANPAT010000109.1:0-2725 GCA_031430075.1 Chitinophagaceae bacterium
GGGTTAGCAATTTTATATACCAACCCTTTAAATTTTCTGTTATTGTAAGCATCAACAGTAATTAAAGCTGTATCACCAATTTTTACTTTAGGAATATCGTTTTCACCAACATCAACTTGTGCAACAATGCTATTCATATCGCCAATACGCATCATTTCTGTACCAACATTAAAACTGTTACCAGCAACTCTCTCGCCTTTTTTTACACTTAATAAACTTACAATGCCACTCATTGGAGCAATAATAGTTGTACGAGATAAATCTTTATCGGCTCTTTGTAATTGAGCTTGTGCACTTTTAATTCCTGCTTGATTAGTTTTTAATCCTTCTTTAGCTGCATTATAATTTGCTTTTGCCGATAAGTAAGTTTGTTGTGCTTGTTCAAACTCGGCTTTTGAAATTACTTTCTCATCTAATAGTTTCTTTTGACGATTATAATTATTTTCTGCTTGATCGAAGGAAGCTTTTAAAGCCCCTAAACCTAAATTTACATTTTCATATTGGGCTTGAGCCTGTGATACACCTGCTGCTACTTGATCGCGTTGTGAAACATAAATATCTGCATATATTTTTGCAAGAAGTTGACCTTTGGTAACACTGTCTCCTTCATTTACATTTAATGCTACAACTTCTCCACTAATATCTGGACTCACCTTTACTTCTACTTCAGGATAAATTTTACCACTTGCATTTACAGTTTCTATAATTATTCTTTTAATAGCAGTTTCAATGGTGGCTTTTGTGCCTTTGTTTTCACCAAACACTCCAGCAGCTTTAAGGCCTATCATGGCTACTAATAAAACAACAACCCCAATAATTATCCAAAGCAGCTTCTTGTTCATATTATTTTTTTTTCTTAGTTACAAAAGTAAAGTAGTTAGTTAAATTTTTTGTATCGAAATTGTAGATGGTTGCTACAAATTATAAAGGATAGATTTATTTTGTGAAAGGTAAATGAGTGTGAATTGTTTTATTTCATTTTCTCAACAATCTCTCCCAACTCTTTATCTATTGCATTATACTTTCCATATTCAACCACTCTACCCATTTCTATACCTTTTTTATTGAGAACAATAAATGTTGGTACATTTTTGATGTTGAATTTAGTGGTTAAACTATCAATGCCACTTTGTTTGGCTCTATTTACACCCACTAAAGTTAATTTTTTTGCAGGATATTCACTAGCATCTATAAGTTTATAAAATAATGGCAAGAGATTTTGAGTGTCTTCACACCAAGTTCCTCCAAATACCATTAAACTGAATTCATTTTTTTTATTTTTAAAAGTTTCAACAGCAGCAATTGACGGTTGAGCATATTTATAATTATTGGTAAACCAAGGAAAGCTGGTATCAGATTCAATTAGAGGCCTATTAATAACACCTTGCAAAATTTTCTCATGCCCATTTAAAGTAGTAGTGTAATTTATTTTATGAGTTGTTGAACAACTAAGAAAAATAACTAAAAAAGAAAGGATGACAATATTTTTCATTTACAAATTGGCTTTTAATTCTAATAAAAATGCTTTGAGTTTTTGTAGAGATTCTTGCAATTGAAATTGTGTTTCAATTTTATGCTGATTGGCTTTTAAATAATCTTTAGTGCCTTCAATACTTAATTTTCTAACACGTAATAGATAATAAATAATTTTTAAATTCTTAATATCTTCTGGTCGGTATAACCTATCTCCTTTTCTGTTTTTTCGAGGTTGTAAAATAGTAAACTCGTTCGTCCAAAATCTTAGTTGAGAAATGGTAACATTAAACCATCCTGCAACTTCGCTAATGGGGTAATATAATTTTTCAGATAGCTTTTCATCTGTTGGAACATTAATTAAATCCACATCTGCATACACTTCATTAAAAGGTTTACGTCCTCTTTTGCTTTTTATTTTTGGTATTTCTTCAACTAGTTTTGGTTTTGGTTTTCTGCCTCTTTTACTTTTAGTTTCTCCTGCAATTGAAGCAATTGTTTGATTTGTTTTTACATGAGTTTTTTTTGTAGGCTTGGGCACTACAGGTAAACCAAATAAATCTAATTGTGCAAAACTCATGTTGTAAAAATAAGATTATTTATACTTCTTATGGTACTGGATTATAACCTGTTTTTCCACCTGGTCGACATTGACTAATTCTTTTAATAGATAATCCTAATCCTTTTATCAACCCATGCTTTTGTAAAGCCTCTTGTGCATACTGCGAACAAGTAGGTACGAACCTGCATTTAGGCCCTAGTATTGGCGAAATGCCATATTGATAAATTTTTATCAATACAATAAAAGGGAATAACAAAATTTTATTGACCCATTTCATGTTTACAATGTTGTTGCAAAGTGTCTAATACTTTTTGCATTTTTTTATTCAAATAATGATTGTCAACTGGCATATTTTTATCAATATATAAAACAAAAAAATCTATTTGTTTTTGTTGTACAGTTTTATATAGTTCTTCTTTATTTAATCTGTAAACTTCTCTCATCAAACGCTTTATTCTATTACGTTGTACAGCTTTTGCAAAGTTTTTTTTACTTACTCCAACGCCACAATGAATTATTGATACCTCATTTTTTTTTATTGAATAAAACACTTTAAATGGATGTACTAAAAAAATTTCACCACTACCAAATAAGTGTTCTAATGCTTTTCGGCTTTTGAGTTTTTCGGTTTTATTAAATGAAAATGGTTTTGTCAATTTAAATTTCTTTAAGGCTTACTTTTTTTGCTGT
>JANPAT010000110.1:0-2129 GCA_031430075.1 Chitinophagaceae bacterium
AACAATTGGTTGAGTACCTCTAGGAATATCTTTAAAATATAAGGCTATGTTCTTTTTTGCATCTTCAATATTAAAATCACCAGCTATAGATAATACACAGTTATTGGGTACATAATAAGTTTTATAAAAATCAATAAACTCTTGCAATTGAGCTTTATTTAAATGATCCATACTGCCAATAGGCATCCAACGATAAGGATGTACTTTAAAAGCTCTTTTAAAAGTTTGATCTAAAATACTTCCGTATGGTTGGTTATCTACCCTTTGTCTTTTTTCTTCTTTAACTACTTCTCTTTGAGTTTTTACACCAATATCTTCAATTTTAGCATGCATCATTCTTTCACTTTCTAACCACAGGCCTAAGTTTATTTGATTAGATGGAAGCAATTCATAATAAAATGTTCTGTCTTGAGATGTGTTTGCATTTAAAGCACCACCTGCACCTGTTACATATTTATCAAATTCTCCTCGTTTAATGTTTTCACTTCCTTCGAATAAAAGATGTTCAAAGAAGTGTGCAAATCCGGTTCTACCAGTATCTTCATTTTTCGAACCTACATGATACAATGCAGTTACTGCTACTACTGGTGCAGATTTATCTTGATGGAGAATAACTTTTAGCCCATTTGGCAAAGTATATTTTTCGAATTTAATTTTTGGTGCTTGAGACATTGCTGATCTTGTAAAACATACTAATGCCAACAGAGGCAGTACAAATTTTTTCATGTGAAACTTTTTTAGTTATATTCTTACAAAGAAAACAATCCAAAATTTAATTTGAAAAGAAAAATTTTTAAATGGCAGAAATTAATGATTAATTAACGTGGAATTTAAAAATTAGACTGAAAAAGTTTCAAAAAGAGAAAAAATACTTCAATATTTTCCGAAAATCTTGCTTAAGAATACTAAATTAAAATTCATTAGCTATTTTAGCAACTTATCAATCTTTGGTTCACTTTAATGGAACATATTAAAAATGTTAATGATACAAATAAATTCGAGGCTTTATTTCAGCATGCTTCAATAGGAATTATTGTGGTGAATGAAGTAGGAGAAATTACAACAGCAAATAATTTTTTATTAACTATTTTCGGATATGATGATCAAAAGGAATTAATAGGTAAAAAAATAGAAACACTTATTCCAAATAGATATCATGGAAATCATCACCATCATCGAACGAATTATGCCTCACATCCAGAACCGAGGCCAATGGGTTTAGGAAGAGATTTATTTGGCACAAAAAAAGATGGTTCAGAAATTCCTGTAGAAATTAGTTTGAGTAATTATGCTTCAAGTGAAGGCAATTTTGCCATTGCTTTTGTTAGTGATATTTCTAAAAGAAAAGAGATTGAATTATCAGTAATTGAACAAAAAGAACAATTAGCATCAATAAATAATAAAATTGAAATGCTCAATGATGAGCTTGAAGAAAAAGTAGAATTAAGAACTGAAGAATTACAAAAAACATTAAATCTTTTAGAAGAATCGAAAGAAGAGTTAACAAAAACATTAACTAAAGAAAAAGAATTAGGAGACCTAAAAAGTAGGTTTGTTTCTATGGCATCTCATGAATTTCGAACACCACTAAGTACCATACTTTCATCAGCTTCATTAATCTCAAGATATACAGAATCGCTGGATCAAGAAAAAAGAGATAAGCATATACATAGAATAAAATCTTCTGTAAACAATTTAACAGATATTCTTAATGAATTTTTATCAATTGGTAAAATTGAAGATGGAAAAATAATTGCTCATTATACAACTTTCGATATTGTTGAAAATATGGAATCGGTTTGTAACGAAATGCAAAGCCATGTATCGCGGCATGGGCGCGGGAGCCTGCGATGTCCTGGGCGTAAAGGCGCTGGTCAAAGCCGATGGAGGCGTTGATGGCCGTCATGATCGCATCGGGACCGGAGGCAAAGCGCCCGCCCCACATGGTATTGGCTTTGGTGTCGGCCGGAGTCTTGGAGGAAGCGGTCATGGGACGGGCCTTTGGAAGGGTGATGCGGAACCTGCTTTATACGGGCTTGGTTCTGGCTGCAAACGCCGTGGCGGCCGGGCCGGTCGATCCGGCCTTGCTGGTGGGCGACATGGGCAAGCTGGTGATCGGGGTGCGCGAC
>JANPAT010000111.1:0-2286 GCA_031430075.1 Chitinophagaceae bacterium
ACAAATAATTGTACTATCCAAAATAAGCCATTCCATACATTTTCTTCTGGCTGACCCATTGCTAAATACACTACTAAAGTGGTACTAATTACATAAAGTATAATTCCATAAATTGTATATTGATTTCTTGTTTCTAACAATAAATCTTTTTTAATAAGAGTTTGTATTTGACTAATGTTTAAAGAAAACATGATGCGAAAATAAGTGAACGAATAATTAATAAATAATTTACTTCAACGTCACATCGATTTATAATCTATAAATTTCATTATCTTATTTTTGTATAAATTTTAAAATATGAGCAAGCAAGCATTTATTTTTCCTGGACAAGGTTCACAATTTGTTGGAATGGGAAAAGAATTATTTGAGAATAATGATCAAGCAAAACAACTTTTTTTTAGGGCAAATGAAATATTAGGATTTGATATTGCCAATATAATGTTTGAAGGCACTTTAGAAGAATTAAAAGAAACTAAAGTAACTCAACCTGCAGTTTTTTTGCATTCAGTTATTGCATATAAAACAAAAGAAAATTTAAACCCCGATATGGTTGCTGGACATTCATTAGGAGAGTTTTCTGCATTAGTTGCGAATAAAGTTTTGAGTTTTGAAGATGCATTAAAACTAGTAAGTATTAGAGCACAGGCTATGCAAAAAGCATGCGAAGCAATCCCAAGTACTATGGCTGCTGTATTGGCATTAGCAAATGATAAAGTAGAAAAAATTTGTAAAGAAATACAAACTTTAGATCATGAAATTGTTGTTGCTGCAAATTATAACTGTCCGGGACAACTTGTAATAAGTGGTTCAATAAAAGGAATTGAAATTGCTTGCGAAAAAATGAAAGCTGCTGGTGCAAAAAGAGCTTTGGTTTTACCTGTTGGTGGGGCTTTTCATTCACCTTTAATGTTACCTGCAAAACAAGAATTAGCTGCTGCAATTAAAGCCACAATTTTTAATCCCCCATCTTGTCCTATTTACCAAAATGTAGTGGCTGTAGCTGTTACAAACCCTATAGAAATAAAACAAAATTTAATTGCTCAGTTAACAGGTGCTGTAAAATGGACTCAGTCAGTTGAAGCAATGTACAAAGATGGAGCAACTCATTTTGTTGAAGTGGGTCCAGGTAAAGTTTTGCAAGGCTTAGTACAGAAAATTGTAAAAGATGTAACTGTTGAAGGAATTAGTTAATGGTTAATGGAGAAACGATTCTGTTTCTTTTTTTTAAGTAAAGAATAAATAACTTAATAAAATGGCAGTTATTATTCCAACTAAATCTGCTAAAAGCATTGCTGTAATTGAATATCGTACGTTTTTTACTGCAATAGAACCATAATAAATTGCTATAATATAAAAAGTAGTATCACTACAACCTTGCATCACACTACTTAATCTTCCAGGAAATGAATCAACTCCATAAGTTCTAATGGTATCAATCATCATTCCACGTGCACCGCTTCCACTTAAAGGCCTTACTAAAGCAGTGGGTAATGCTTCAACAAATCTGGTATCAAAACCCATCATAACAAAAATATTTTTCATTCCTAATAGAATTACATCAAAAGTTCCACTTGTTCTTAGCATACTTATAGCAACTAACATACCTACTAAATAAGGAATTATTTTAATTGAGGTATTAAACCCTTCTTTAGCACCATCAACAAAAGAATCAAATACATCAATTTTTTTGTATACCCCACCTAATACAATGAACAATATTATTAATACTAAAATTCCATTACCTAAAGCATTGGAAAAGCTATCCATCCTATCTTTGGTAAGTTGGTGTACATAAAATACTAATGCCAAAATAATTGCACTAATACCCATAACCCAAGCTAATATTGCAGGCTGTAAAAGATTGATTTTTTGTTTAATAGATACAATAATCATTGCAGCAACGGTTGCAACAAAAGTGGTAATTAAACAGGGTATAAAAATATCGGTTGCATTAGCTGCTCCCATTTTGCTTCGAATAGCTATAATGCTTACTGGTATTAGGGTTAGGCCTGCAGCATGCAAACTCAAAAACATAATTTGAGCATTTGATGCTCTTTCTTTATCGGGATTTAATTCTTGTAAGCTTTGCATTGCTTTAATACCAAATGGTGTAGCAGCATTATCTAAATTTAAAAGATTTGCACTATAGTTCAACATCATATGTCCAAAAGCTGGATGATCTTTTGGGACTTCAGGAAAAAGTTTTGAAAAAAATGGACGGATTAATCTAGATAAAAACCTTATACCACCTGCTTTTTCGGCAATACTCATTAATCCCATAAACAA
>JANPAT010000112.1:0-10626 GCA_031430075.1 Chitinophagaceae bacterium
TAGTCATTTGGGCCGCAGAACAGGTTTTCTTGATACCAAGTTCTCCCGCCGACTCAAACCAAATTCAAGATGCTGTAATAAAAGGCTGTGATTATTACAAAAGATTATTCAGCTAAGGTGAAAGTTGGTTTGTTCTTTTCCTGCTTGCACCCAACAATTAATAAAGAAATAAACGTGTAGAAACCTTATGGTAAATATGTTTGGACAGGAGTTCGATTCTCCTCAGGTCCACATTTCTTAAAAGCAATTCTTTATAGAATTGCTTTTTTTATCTGATTGTTTTTATTTTATTGCACTTATTCCTCCATCAACATGAAAAATTTGTCCTGTAATCCAACTGGCTTTTTCCGATAATAAATATTCAGCCATATTAGCAATGTCAGCTGCAGTTCCAATTCTTTTCAATGGATGTCGTTGTGCATTTGCATCCATTTTTTGTTCTGAATTAATTAATGAATTAGTTAAAGGTGTATTGGTTAGCGAAGGAGCAATTGTATTTACCCTAATTTTTGGTGCAAATTCAGCAGCTAAAGCTTTTGTTAATCCTTCTATTGCACCTTTTGACGCTGCAACTTGTGTATGAAATGGTAAACCTGTTTGCACTGCAACTGTTGAAAAAAGTATTATTGAAGCGTTTAAACTAATTTTCATTTTGGGTAAAACTTGCTGAATAATCTTAATTACTCCTATTACTTGTAATTGATAATCTAACTCAAAATCTGCAGGTTTAATTCTATCAAACGGTTTAAGATTAATGCTTCCAGGGCAATAAACTAAGCCATGAATTTCATTTGGCAAAAAAGATAAATCTACATCTTCATCTAAAACATTTAGTTTAAAATAGGTTAGGTTTTTTGTTGTCGAAGTTAAAATTTTAGTGTTGTAAGATGCATAAACATTGTTGCCTGCTGTTGCTAATTGTAAAGTTAATTGTTCTCCAATTCCGCTCGAACCACCAATGATTAAAATATTTGCCATAAAGTTTTTTAATTAAAAGATGAACAAATTTAGCTAAGCTTTTTTTTGAGATTGGTAAAAAGGAAAATGGGTTAAAACTTATATCCTATTTGGGAAATCAAAAAAAGTCTTGCAAAAGCAAGACTCTCTTTATTTGTGTCAGAAAACCCAGTTCTTTAATTTATAGTTCTACCACCTATAATGTATGATTTTGTATCGCCAGCCATAATATCTTTTTGTCGAACTACAAGTTTTGCCTCAGCAACACTTGAACAAGTACCACAACTTGCTCGATAAGTTGTGCCTTTATAATCTATTTCGGCTGTACCATTTTCCCAATTGTTACCTGAGAAAATAAAAAATTCGGGAGAATATTTATTGTTGATAAATTTAATATTGTTATTGGCACTTTCAAACGAAATTCTCATGCCATCTGGTTCAATTAATTCTATTACACCTGGTGTTAAAGCTGGTAGTTCAATCTTATTTTCGTTCATACCTGATTGATTCACGATTTTACCACGATCAATAAATAATTTATCTTGGCTGGTACCTCTACTTAAAATAATAGTTTGATCAACAAAAAATTGAAGTTTCCTAATATCCTGATTAGCTTGTCTTAATCTATTGTATAAATCTCTGGTAAAAGGAATCATTACATCCGGGTCAGCTTGTTTTGTAGTAGTTTCAATTCTTGGCTGAATGGGCTGAAATTTAATAGGTACATCAACTTTTCTGCTGGATACACAGCTAGTAAGTAGTGTAGTTAGTAAAATAGTTATGTACTTGTTAGTTTGTTGCATTTTATTTCAATAAAGCTATTGCCTTTGAAAGTTGTTTCAAATTTATTAAACTATTTTATTTAGTTTATCCAAAATAACTACAATGTGGATTTCTCTTGTTAATTGATACATTTTCCCCACTTAACATTAATAACGACAATACGAACCTTTTATTATTTACACATACTGGTATTTAATAATTTAAATAAATATAAACTATTGTTATTTTGTACAATGGGTAAACCTAATCTTGATAATTGGAAATTAGAAACTGCTGCCAATCAAAAAAAATACAAGCATTTTTTGAAAATAGCTCAACAAGCCAAAACTATTAAACAATTACCTAGTTTGCATGAAGAAGCTTTTAGCAAAATTGATTGTTTAGCCTGTGCTGCTTGTTGTAAAAATTATTCACCAAGATTTAAAACAACTGATATCAAACGAATTAGTAAACACTTAAAATTAAAAGAAAGTGTTTTTATCGATACTTATTTGAATTTAGATGAAGATGGAGATTATGTGGGCAAAACACAACCTTGTGCTTTTTTAGGAGAAGATAATTTTTGTTCTATTTATGAACAACGACCTTCTGATTGCAAAAGATTTCCTTACACCGATGAAGATGTATTATTAAAAAGGCCGAACCTAACCCTGAAAAATTCTAGCTTTTGCCCGGCCGTATATTATGTTTTAGAAAAATTAACTTAGCTGTAAACTATGCTATATGCAATTTATCTTTTTTAAACATTAGTTCATCTACAGTTTCAACGAAAGCTTCATCCGGAACACAGCAATCAACTGGGCAAACACTTGCACATTGAGGCTCTTCATGAAAACCTTGACACTCTGTACATTTATTGGGTACAATAAAATACACATCATCTGAAATAGGAGCATTTTTTGCATCAGCATCTATAGCTGTGCCATCCATTAATGTAAAACTTCCTTTAATAGAAGTACCATCAGAAATAGCCCATTGAACACCACCTTCATAAATAGCATTGTTCGGACATTCAGGCTCACAAGCTCCACAATTAATACATTCGTCTGTTATTTTAATAGCCATGGTATATTTTTGTTTTAAATTTAATTAAATAACGTGATAAAAGTAAAGAAATTATTAAATGAATATTGAAGAAAGAATAAATATTTTAGATAAACTGAAAAATTATTTATTATCCACAACTGAAAATTGGTTACAAGCAAAGGCTGAAGCCACCTATGCTAATGCTTGGTTTATTGAAGAATTTATTGAGTTTTCTGTAAAAAATATTTGTGATGCTTTTTTGTGCAAAGATAAATTAACTACTTGGGTTAATCATTATAATATTCATAATAGCATTACTAACAAAACTGTTGGTCTTGTTATGGCCGGGAATATTCCCTTAGTCGGGTTTCACGATTTTTTATGTGTGTTTATATCCGGACATAAAGTTTTAATTAAACCCTCATCGAAAGATGAAATATTAATTAAACATATTGTTGAAAAATTGATTGAGTGGGATGCGAGAATTGCTGCAACTATTCAATTTGCTCAAACACTAAAAAATTGTGATGCATACATTGCTACAGGCAGTAATAATAGTAGTAGATATTTTGAATTGTATTTTGGAAAATATCCTAATATTATTCGTAGAAACAGAACTTCAGTTGCAGTGATTACTGGAGATGAAACTAAAGAAGATTTACAAAAATTAGCAAAAGATATTCAATTGTATTTTGGTCAGGGTTGTAGAAATGTAACTCATTTGTATGTGCCACAGGATTATGATTTTATTCCATTATTAACTGAATTAAAAGCCTACGAGCATTTTTTAGATTTTCATAAATACAGGCATAATTACGATTATCAATTGGCATTGCTTATGATGAACAGTAAGTTTTATATGACTGATGGGAGTGTAATTTTAAGCGAAAATAAATCTATCTTTTCAGCAATAAGTCAGGTTCATTATAGTTATTATAAAAATATTGATGAAGTAAAATTATTGATAGAAAATAATGAGGATATGCAATGCATAGTAGGCAAGGATTATACTGATTTTGGTACTGCACAAATTCCAAGTTTACATGATTATGCAGATGGAATTGATACTATGAAATTTTTATGTGAATTATAAAAATAAATTTTGTTAGAACATTTTAAAATAAATTTTTATCGAGAATTTGGACAAAAACTTCCAAAGGAATTCAATTGTATTGTTGCTGTAAGTGGTGGGGTAGATAGTATTGTTTTGATAGATTTATTAGACCAACTAAAAATACCCTTCTCAATTGCACATTGTAATTTTCAATTAAGAGGTGAAGAGAGTTTACGTGATGAAAATTTTGTAAAATGTTTAGCCGAAAAATATAATTGTGAAGTTTTAATTAAAAAATTTGACACAGAACATTATGCTCAAGAAAATAAAATATCTATTCAACTTGCTGCAAGAAATTTGAGGTATGCGTGGTTTACAGATTTACAAAAAAATGAAACAACTCAACCAACTTTTCTTTTAACAGCACATCATGTAAACGATAATATTGAAACTGTTTTTATTAATTTTTGCAGAGGTACAGGTATAGATGGATTAACTGGTATTGAAATTTTTGATAAAGAACGAAAAATAATTCGTCCTTTACTGAATTATGCTAAGCAAGATTTAATGAAATATGCTTCAACAAAGGGTTTGCAATTTGTTGAAGATTCTACAAATGCATTAAATAAATACACGAGAAATAGTTTTCGAAATCAAATTCTTCCATTAATACAAGAGCATTTTTCTAATGTAGAAGAAAATGTTCGAAACAATATTCAAAGGTTACATGAGGTGTCTTTAATATATCATGAATCTATCAAATTATTAAAAAAATCTTTGATAAAAAAAGTAGGCGAGGAGATTCATATTCCTATTCTGAAACTTAAAAAAACACAACCATTAAACAGCATAGTTTGGGAAATATGTAAAGACTTTAATTTTTCTTCTCACCAAGTTATAGAAATTATTAAGTTGTTAGATGCAACAAATGGTTCAGTCATTCAATCTTCATCACATCAAATTTTAAACAACAGAAATTGGCTGATCATTTCAATGATTGCAAATAAAAATAATGCACATTTTTTAGTAGATGAAAATTGTAAAAAAATTGAATTTGAAGATGGACAATTATATTTTGAAAAACTAGACCATCAAACCAATTTTAAAATATCTGCTCATCAAAATTGTATTACTATTGATGCAAAAAATATAGAATATCCATTATTATTAAGAAAATGGAAAACTGGAGATTATTTTTATCCTTTAGGGATGGCAAAAAAACAAAAGTTGAGTCGGTTTTTTATCAACCAAAAAATATCTAACTTGCAAAAAGAAAAAGTTTGGGTGGTAGAATCAAATCAAAAAATAGTTTGGGTTGTTGGACTACGAATTGATGATCGATTTAAAATTATTACTTCAACAAAAAATATTCTAAAAATTACTTACGAAAAATAAGCTACAACCTGACTAGTAAAGTTTTTTAGAGCATTAAAATTAGTAAAAATAATTGTTGTAACAATTAAAAAAGTAACTCCATAAACGGCACCCCAAAAGTGTGCAGAATGGTTAATATTTCCACTTCCTTTTTTAGCCAAATAAGCAGATACACCTAAATAAATAAATCCAAAAATAAATGCTGGAGCGGTTAATCCTGGAATGATAATTAATCCAATGCCTTGTATTGGTGCAAGAAAAATAAATGCAAAAACTATTGCCGAAACAGCACCAGATGCTCCTAAACTTTTGTAATTATAATTCTCTTTATTATTAAAATAAGTTGGCAGCAAACAGAAAAATAAAGATGAGATATATAAGAATAAATACACTGTGGCACCATATCTTCCATAAATCTCAATGCATGCATTTTCAATAGCATTGCCAAACATGTAAAACGAATACATGTTAAATGCTAAATGCATAAAATCGGCATGAATAAATCCACAAGTTATAAATCTATACCATTGGTTGTGATGTGTAATGGCTGGAGGATAAAATATTAAATCGTCTAAAAGTTTTTGATTCGAAAAACTAACAAAAGAAACAATACAAGTTATAGCAAGAATGGCTGTGGTTACAGTAAACATGAAATTTGATTAATATTAAATATGGTGATATTTTTCGTTGCGTAAAATACTACAAGCTCTATACACTTGTTCTGCTAAAATTAATCGAACCAACATATGTGGAAAAACTAATTTTGATAAACTCCAAACAAAATTAGCTCTTTGATCAATTTTTTCATCAACACCAAAAGCTCCACCAATTAAAAAAACAAGTTTTTTGCAACTCATGTTTGCTCTTTGTTGAATAAAATTCGAAAGTTCAATAGAAGAAATGTTTTTTCCTTTTTCATCTAATAAAACCAAATAGTCATCTTCTGTTAATTGTTGTAAAATACGCTCTGCTTCTGATTTTTTTAAGTCTGTCTCACTCAATGAAGCTGCATTTTTTGGTGTTGCAATAATTTTCCAATCCACATTAAAATATTTTTTAATGCGATTGGTGAAATCTTCAATAGCTGTAATCAGCAATTTATCATGCGGCTTACCAACAGAAACTAATTCAATTTTCATAAAGTAAAAATAAGTTCCAAAATAGTAAATCTTTCAATAAGTTTTAGAAGATGATTATAATCAGTTTGTCTACAACCTACATTCAAATACTTTACATTTGCACTAATAAGAAAATAATGAAAAGAACTGAAATTATTATATTAGTTACAATTGCAATTGCAATTGCTGTTTTAGTGAGTTATATGGGAGATTTAACCACTTATGAAACCATTGCATCTGCCAAACAAAAAGAAGGGAAATCTGTAAAATTGGTTGTTAAATTACAACCTAATTCAATTGAATACGATGCAGTTAAAAATCCAAATTATTTAGTGTTTAATGCAGTAGATACTTTAGGCAATGTTGTTAAAGTAATTTATCATGATGCCAAGCCAACAGATATGGAAAAAAGCGAAAGACTTGTTTTAAATGGAAAAATTCAAGGCAATCAATTTGAGTGTAAAAGCATTCTATTAAAATGCCCTTCGAAATATAAAGACGATTTAGATGCTGCCTCAAAAAGAATGGTGAACGAAAGCTAGAATTTAATTTATTAGACAAAATTATTTATGGAATATATTGGCGAACACTTGATTTATGGCTCAATTGGTCATTTTTTAACCTTACTTACTTTAGTAGCATCTTTAGTTGCAACTATTTCTTTTTTTTATGCAAATAAGCAAACCGAGATTGCTTTATCAAGTAGTTGGTTAAAGATTGCAAGAACAAGTTTTTTAATTCAAACAATTGCAGTTTTTATCATTTTTGGCCTATTACTATTTCTAATAGCCAATCATTATCACGAATACTTTTTTGCTTGGAACCACTCATCACGGTCTTTAGAAAAACAATATTTATTAAGTTGTATTTGGGAAGATCAAAGTGGCAGTTTTTTGCTTTGGGCCATTTGGAATAGTGTGTTAGGATGGATTTTTATTTGGAAGAATAAAAAGTATGAAGCACCAGTATTAACAGTAGTAAGTTTTGCTCAATTCTGTATAGCCACCATGATTATTGGTGTGTATATTTTTGAACAAAAAATTGGAAGCAATCCATTTGCATTGTTGAGAAATGAACTCGAAGCCCCTGTTCTTTTTCAAAAACCAGATTATTTAAGTTTTCCTAAAATTTACGAAGGAAATGATTTGAATGTTTTATTACAGAATTATTGGATGGTGATTCACCCGCCTATTTTATTTTTAGGTTTTGCATCTACAATTATTCCTTTTGGTTTTGCATATGCTGGGTTAATAAATAAAAATCACGATTGGGTAAAGGCTGCTTTGCCTTGGACTAGCTTTAGTGCAGCAGTTTTAGGTTTAGGTATTATGATGGGTGCTGCTTGGGCATATGAAAGTTTATCTTTTGGTGGTTATTGGGCTTGGGATCCTGTTGAAAATGCATCTTTAGTACCTTGGATTACTTTGGTTGCAGGTTTGCATACCAATGTAATTTATAAAAATACTGGCTATTCCTTACGTTCAACCTACTTCTTTTATATCATCAGCTTTACATTAATTCTGTACTCTACATTTTTAACAAGAAGTGGAATTTTAGGCGATACTTCTGTACATGCATTTACTGGTGCTGATATGACACTTCAGTTGGCATTATTTGTTTTAGTATTTTTTATTCCATTAATGTTTTTATACTTTAAACGTTATAAAAGCATTCCAACCATTCAAAAAGAAGAAGCTACTTATAGTAGAGAGTTTTGGATGTTTATTGGAAGTTTAGTGTTGTTTTTGTCTGCTGCAGTAATTACATTCAAAACATCAACACCAGTTTATAATAAAATTTTTGGAACCAATATTGCACCACCTGAAGAGCCTGAGTTTGCACACAATCAAATTCAAATTTTTGTAGCCATAGTTATAGGAATACTAACAGCATTTACACAATACTTAAAGTATAAAAATTCTGATGCTTCAACATTTTACAAGAAAATTGCAATACCATTTTTTTTAGCTTTAATAATTAGTTTTTGTATTAGTTATTTTGGTGATATCAATTTTTATAAGTTTGGTATAGGATTTTTAGCAGCCATTCATATAGCCATTTTTTCGTCTGTTTATACAGTTATAGCCAATGCCTCATACATTTATATTGGATTGAGTGGAAAACTAAAATCCGCTGGTGCTTCTATTGCTCATGTTGGTTTTGGATTGGTATTGGTTGGCGTATTAATTTCATCGTCTAAAAAAGCAGTGTTGAGTTGGAACACAACAGGCATAGCTGTTTTCAAGAAAAATAAACAAGAAGACCCTGCTGAAAATATTACTTTATTTAAAGGAGTAAGAACCGATATGGCTCGAAGTAATTATCATGTTACCTACGAGAAAAATTATTTAGATGTAAATGGTAAACAAAAAGTATTTGATTTAAAGTTTGAAGATAAAAAAACTAAAGAAGTATTTTACTTACATCCCAATGCATTAAAAGCAAATAAAGGCATGGATGGATATAGCTTTAATCCAGATAAAAAACATTATTGGAATAAAGATATTTTTATTTACATATCTTCTTTTATTGAAAATTCAATTGATGATTCTGCTAAGTTTGTTAACAAAGAAATTTCTTTAGGCGATACCATTTTTTATGGTAATGGAAGAATTGTATTGACTGATGTAGTAAAAGATATTAATATAATTAAGAAAGCTGAACCCAAAGCTGATGCTGGTTTGTACTTGAAATTAGTTGTAATAAGTAAGGATGGAAATAAATATGAAATGAATCCAAAGGTTGCATTGGTAGGCACCAATCCTGTTATGATTCCTGATACTTTACTTGCTCAATCATTAGTGATCAATTTTAATAAACTCATCGACCCAGAAAAAAA
This sequence comes from Chitinophagaceae bacterium, assembly GCA_031430075.1. Lineage (GTDB taxonomy): Bacteria > Bacteroidota > Bacteroidia > Chitinophagales > Chitinophagaceae > CAIVPM01. Next base: position 9,152 of record JANPAT010000112.1, read on the forward strand.
TAAATTTGAAATTTCCATAAAAGAAAGTAAGCAAGTAACCGAGCTGGTTACACTTAAAGTTTACGAATTTCCTATGATTAATATATTGTGGATTGGAATTATTATTACGGTTATTGGATTTTTAATGAGTATGAAGCAAAGATTTAATAATTAATATTTAATAATAAAATTCTCAATGTACATAACACTTATAATTCATAATACATAATTCATAATTCTCAACTCCACTAAATCACAAATCCATCAGGTATTACAGCACCTTTTTTCACCACTATAATGCCTTCTTTAACGGTGAGCATTTCGTTGTCAAAATTTTCCAAATGTGCTCCACCATTGATTCTCACATCATTTCCTATTCTGCAATTTTTATCAATAATAGCATTTTTAATAAAACATCTTTCACCAATACCCATTAATGGTAAATGGTTTAATTGATTTGCTGCAATTTGTTCTAAGGTTTCGTAATAATCATTACCCATAATATAACAACTGTTAATGGTTGTACCATGACCAATTCTTGCTCTAATACCTACAACACATTTATCTAAACGACTGGCATTAATTATTGAACCTTCAGCAATTAAAGTTTTTTCTAAAGTTGTACCACTAATTTTTGCTGGTGGTAACATTCTAGCTCTAGTGTAAATAGTATTTGAATTATCAAATAAGTTAAAGTTTGGAATATCATCAGTCAACTCTAAGTTAGCTTCATAAAAGGAAGCAATATTTCCAATGTCTGTCCAATAACCATTATACTGAAAACTATTTACTCTAAAGCTTTCAATAGAACTTGGAATAATTTCTTTTCCAAAATCAGTAGCATTCGGGTGTTTGGCTAATAATAAATCTGTTAAAATATTTTTAGTGAAAATATAAATACCCATTGAAGCCAAATAGGGTTTATTTTGACGAAGCATTTCTGCTCCTGTATCACTTGTCCAATCTTTCAAAACTTCTTTTTTAGGCTTTTCTATAAAAGAAGTAATCTTACTATTTTCATCAGTTTTTAAAATACCAAATTCGGTAGCATCATTCCCATTAACTGGAATAGTGGCAATGGTAATATCTGCATTATTTGCCTGATGCGATTCCAGCATTCTTGCAAAATTCATTTGATACAATTGATCTCCACTTAGAATAAGAACATATTCAAAATCTAAGGTTGAAATATGTCGCAACGATTGCCTTACTGCATCTGCTGTTCCTTGAAACCAGCCTGGATTATCTGGTGTTTGCTCTGCTGCCAATATATCAACAAAGCCAGTACTAAAAGCACTAAAATGATAGGTGTTTTTTATATGTTTATTTAAGGAAGCAGAGTTAAATTGTGTAAGCACAAACATTCTGTTAATGTTACTGTTCATGCAGTTGCTAATGGGAATATCTACTAATCTATATTTACCTGCAATGGGTACTGCTGGTTTACTACGAGAAGCTGTTAATGGAGATAATCTTGAACCAGCACCACCACCTAA
>JANPAT010000113.1:0-2096 GCA_031430075.1 Chitinophagaceae bacterium
AATGATTTTTTCATTTAAAACTCAACATTAAACATTCAACATTATTTTCATCTGCACATTTCTCTAATGATACTCTCATGTTGTGGAAATTCTTGGCAAAGCTCATCGGCTTTAGCTAATTCAAATTCTTCAAAATCAAAACCAGGAGCAACTGTACATCCAACAAAAGAAAAAGAAGATTCTTTTAATGGTCTACTAGCAAACCAACAATTTGCAGGCACAATAAAATTAAAATATTGGCCAAGTTTAATATTGCTTCCTAAAGTAAAAGTGATTAAATCGCCAGCTTTATCAATTACATAAACATGTAAAGGATCGCCACAGTAAAAATGCCAACTCTCATCACTTTTAATTCTATGAAATGCAGAAAAATTTCCTTGTTCTAATAAAAAATATATTGCAGTAGATGCTACTCTATCGCCCTTAAAACCTTTTGGTAATGCAGATTGTGATATGATAGTTTCGGAACGATAACATTCTCTGTAATATCCACCTTCTGGGTGTGGACTTAATTTATATTCTTCAATTAATTCTTGTGGAGTTATCATAATGTTATTTATTGCAAAATTATTCTACTTATTTGTAGTAATTGCATGAATTTTGAATAATTCTAAATTTCGAAAATGATTATTTACAAATCGGCTCAAGAACTACATTTATATCTTCAAAAAAAGAAAATTACAGATAAGCAAATTGGATTTGTTCCAACTATGGGAGCATTGCATGAGGGCCACTTATCATTAATACAAGTTTGTAAATCAAATGTTGATATTACAGTTTGTAGCATTTTTGTAAACCCTACACAATTCAATGATAAAAAAGATTTCGAAAAATATCCTATTACAATTGAACAAGATATTTTAATGTTAGAAAAAGCAGGCTGCGATATTTTATTACTGCCATCATTTCAAGAAATTTATCCAAATGATGCTGATACAGAAAAAAAATATGATTTAGGTTTTATTGAAACTGTTTTTGAAGGAACTCATCGTCCAGGTCATTTTAATGGTGTGTGTATGGTAGTTGAACGATTGTTGAATATTGTAACACCTCATCAAATTTTTTTAGGACAAAAAGATTATCAGCAATGTATTGTAATTAAAAAATTAATTGAAATGATGAAAGCTGATATTCGAATAAAGATTTGTTCTACAGAAAGAGAAGCCAATGGATTAGCTATGAGTAGTAGAAATAGAAGATTGTCTGAAACTCAATTGCAACAAGCATCTTGCATTTTTACATCTTTTCAAAATATTAAAAAAAATATTACTCCACAAAATTTAACAGAACTTATTGATGAAGCTAAAAAAATACTTTTAATTAATGGGTTTGAGAAGATAGATTATTTAAACCTTGCAAATGCTGATACACTTGAACCCATTGAACACTGGAATGGAAAAACTCCAATTGTAATTCTTGTTGCTGCATTTATTAATGATGTTAGGTTAATAGATAATATGCTTTTGACATAAAATAATTTTTGCTATTAACGAACAACTACTTTTGCAAAAGTTTAAAATAAATGTATGAAACCAAAAAAAGTAGCAGATAGTTTAACTATAATGAATGAATTGGTATTACCCAATGATACCAATACTTTTGGAAATTTAATGGGAGGAAGATTAATGTATTGGATGGATATTGCTGCAGGTATTGTTGCTGTTAAGCATAGTAATGCACCTTGCATGACTGCTAGTGTTGACAATTTAAGTTTTAAAACACCCATCAAATTAGGTAATTTGGTTCGTATTGAAGCTAAGATTACAAGAGCTTTTAATACTTCAATGGAAATACATTTAAAAGTTTGGGGAGAAGATTGTATGCAACAATATAGATACGTTAGTAATGAAGCTTATTTTACTTTTGTGGCTTTAGATCCAAATAATAAACCTCGTTTAGTTGCACATGTAATTCCTGAAACTGAAGAAGAAATTGCTTTATTTGATGGTGCTTTGAGAAGAAGACAATTACGTTTAATTTTAGGAGGAAAACTTAAACCAGACGATGCTAATGAATTAAAAGCTTTGTTTATTAAGCCCTAATTTAAGTGAGAATTCAATTCAATTTTAAATGTTGTGCCTTTACCTAATTCACTT
>JANPAT010000114.1:0-3785 GCA_031430075.1 Chitinophagaceae bacterium
TTAATACCAAAAAAGCAAATGGTAAAGACACTAGCTATAATAACTTATTGCGTAGACCCAAAAATAGTTTAGGCATAAATCTTTCAACTAAACTTTCAAAAAATGTAAGTGTAACAACCAACTTAAATTGGTTTGGACCAAGAAGCGATGCATACTACAACAGCAATACATTTAAAACAGATTATGTAACATTAACAAGCTATGCTTTATTAGATGTTTATGTTGAATATGCTTTTAATAAAATGAATTTGAAAGCATTTGTAAATGCAAGAAACATTACCAATGCTTCATTTACAGAAATCAGTGGTTATAATACTTTGGGAAGAAATATTTATGGAGGGTTTAGAATAAACATGTAAAAATTTTGCAACAAACAAAATACCCTGAAATTTTTCAGGGTATTTTTGTTTTAATTATTTATGAAAAAAATCTGCCCAAAATGTAATGTTGAATTTGAATGCAAGGCTGATGATATTGAAAATTGTGACTGTAACACAGTTCAATTAAACGCCTCAACGATAGCCTTGATTAAAGAAAAATTTGAGGATTGTTTATGTAAAAAATGTTTAAGTGAAATAGACAAATTCACTATTTCTTTATCATCAAACAAATCGAAACACCAAAAGGAAATTTAATAAACCTGAGTAAAGTTTTTTCTAATAAAAAAATTCTAAATAAAACTTTATTTAAAATTCCATCAGCATTAAATCTTGAAAAATCACTTTTGGCAACTCTATTATTTTTTAATTTATTTTTTTGAAATGGCCAAAGCAAAATTCTTATAAAAGCAATGGGTATAAAAAAGAAGCAATTGAAGTAAGATTGAAAAACTATTGTTGAATCATCAACTTTAAATAAATTTCTAAATTGATTAATGCTGTATCTTCTGTGATGATGATTTACAACATCGTGTTCACTCCACAATAACATAAATGCAGGAACTGTTGTAAAAACAAAACCATCTTTTTTACACACCCTCAACATTTCTGCAGCAGCCAAACCATCATCTTCAACATGTTCAATAACATCGAAGGCACAAACCAAATCGAATTGTTCATTTTCGAATTCTAATGCAGTAATGGAACCTTGTTGAGTTGTAATTTTTAATTCTTCGTTTAAAAATTTACAACAATCTTCATCATATTCAATAGAGGTAACATGGCCAAATGTTTGCAACATCAAAGTTCCAGCACCTGTTGCAGTACCAATGTTTAAAATTTTAATGGGATGAGTAGGATTAATTTTTCTGCGAATAATATCTTCTAGAATTTCTTTTCTTGCTGTAAACCACCAATGTTTTCTTTCTAGAAAATAATAGTCTTTATAATACTGTTTGTCCATGGTTTTAACTAAAACAACAAATGTGGTTTTGCTTCTGCTTGTCCTGCATTGGTAACAATTACAAATTCTGGTCTAAACTCTTTTAAATTATTAGCACCACCATAAGATAAAGCTGATTTAATTCCATCTAATAAACCCGCAACTACAAACTTTACTCCTCCTTTAAAAGGAATAACAGTAGACTCTCCTTCAACATTTCTTTGTTCTTGGCCATGAACACTTTTTGTTTCTAAAGATGCAGCTCCTCTGTATCTTTTATATAAACCATTTGGCTTTTCAATAACTTGTCCTGGTGCTTCTTTTGTTCCAGCAATTAAAGAGCCCAACATTACACAATGTGAACCTAAAGCCAATGCTTTTGCAATATCTCCACTAGTTCTAATACCACCATCTGCCATAACAGGAATATTGGCAACTTCTAAAATTTGTTGTAAGCAAGTAACATTTGGCACACCAAAACCTGTTTTAATTCTGGTAGTACACAAAGATCCTCCACCAACACCAACACGTAAACCATCGGCACCCCAATACTCTAAATCTTGTGCAGCTTTAGCACTTGCAATATTGCCTGCAATTACATCAATATGATTGGGCAACATTGATTTTAATTTATAGATGGCATCTTTTACATTTTCGTGATGACCATGAGCCACATCTATCAAAATAATATTGGCACCAGCATTAACTAAAGCACCTGCCCTATCTGCATAATCTCCATTTGCTCCAACTGCAGCCATTACTGGAATTTGTTTGGTTTCTATACCAGAGTTATACCAAATTTTACTAACCGTATCATTATACAAAGCATTCACAACTTGCGTTACTTCTTTAGCCTGATGTTCAATACTCATGAATCGATGAATACAACCAACACCACCCACTTCGGCCAAAGCAATAGCCATTTCACTTTCACAAACAGTGTCCATACAACTTGCTACTAATGGAATACAGAGTTGATAATTTCTAGAAACTTTTGTTTTTAAACTGATGTTTTTTCTTGATGCAACCGATGAAAAAGAAGGCACCAATTGAATATCATCATAGGTAAGAAAATGAACTTGCATTTTTAAAGAAATTATGTATTAAGGAGGTAATATAAAATTATAGTTTTTCTATGAGCTATAAATTTTATTTTACAAATATGCAGATTTAATTTAAGCCCCAAAAGCACTAATATTAGTTGTGAATATCTTCACTGCAATAGCTAATAGAATAACACCAAAAAATTTTCTAACAGCTATTAATCCGGCCCTGCCTAAAATTCTTTGAATAAAATTTAAAGAAATTAACACCAAATAAACTATAATTAAATTAATGAGAATGGCTAGTAAAATCATGTATTGATTTTTATCGTTTTTATCATAAGTAGCTTTTAAACTCATAATAGTGGTAAGTGTACCAGAACCAGCAATTAATGGAAATGCAATGGGCACCAAAGTTCCAGCTTTGGGGTCGGTATCGGGCTTAAAAAATTCTATTCCCAAAACCATTTCTATTCCTAAAATAAAAATTACAATTGAACCTGCCACAGCAAAAGAACTCACATCTACCCCCAACAATCCTAATAAAGGTTCTCCCACAAAAAAGAAAATAATCATTAATGCTCCAGATATTAAGGTTGCTTTACCAGAGTTTAATCCACCCATTTTTTCTTTATAAGCAATCAACATAGGTACAGATCCAACAATATCAATAATAGCAAAAAGTGTAAAAGTTAGTGTGAGTAAAACATCGAAATTAAAATTCATGATGCAGAGTTTAATGCAATTTAAGGAATACAAACAATTAATCATTTTTCAATGGCTAACTTTGTAAAAATTATTTAGCATTGATAGATCAAAATAAAAAAATAAAAAACGATGAACGTGCCGTTTTAGTAGGTGTAATTCAAAAAGACCAAACCATTGAGCAGGTAAATGAATATTTAGACGAATTGGCTTTTTTAGCAGAAACTGCAGGGGCAATTACTATTAATAAGTTTACTCAAAAATTAGAAAGGCCCGATAGTAAAACCTTTGTTGGAAAAGGCAAGCTTGAAGAGATTGCTAATTATGTAAAAAATAAAAATATTGATTTAGTAATTTTTGATGATGAACTTACGGGTTCTCAATTATTAAACATCAGCACCGAATTAAAAGTTTCTACCATTGATAGAAGCGATTTAATTTTAGACATTTTTGCTCGTAGAGCCAGAACAGCACAAGCTAAAGTGCAAGTTGAGCTGGCACAATATCAATATTTATTACCACGATTAAGAGGCATGTGGAAACACTTAGAACGACAAGGAGGTGGTATTGGAACAAGAGGCCCAGGTGAAACAGAAATTGAAACTGACAGACGTATTGTAAAAGATAAAATTTCTTTACTCAGAAAAAGATTGGCAGATATTGATAAACAAAATTTTACTCAACGTAAAGAAAGAGGCGAATTTATTCGAGTGGCTT
>JANPAT010000115.1:0-3834 GCA_031430075.1 Chitinophagaceae bacterium
TAATAATTGATGAAACCGTCAAAAGCTCAAATGATAGAACTTGGTGTTTTTGGGAAGATGAAGAAACCCTTTTTGAACCTTTGGTTTTTACTAAATGGGATAAAATTGGAATTGGCAACAGCCAAGGAATAACTTTTTACAACATTTTTCCCTTCCAGTATAAAATGATTAAGGGTTTAGATTTTTATGAGTTGATTCTCAACTTCAGTAAACAGTTTTCAAATGTTCAGTTTAAACAAGAAAAAGTAAAACAATTGTATAGTGAAAATGGAATGGCAATTGTTGAAACTGAAATATCAACTTATACCGCAGCGTATGTTTTTAACTCAATAATATTTAATAAAGAAAAACTACAAACAACAAATAGTTTATTACAACACTTTAAAGGAATTGAAATTGAAACAGCAGTTGATTGCTTTGATGCATCAAAAGCAACTTTTATGGATTTTAATGTAACACAGCAATATGGTCATAGTTTTATGTATGTGCTGCCCTCAAGTTCAACAAAAGCATTAGTAGAGTTTACCGTTTTTTCAAAAAATGTTTTATCGGAAGCTGAGTATGATAAAAGTTTACAAGACTATTTACAAAACAATTTAAAAACACAGCACTATACAATTTTACATCAAGAGTTGGGCGTAATACCTATGACAGATTTTGTTTTTCCAACTCATGATAAAAACATTATTCATATTGGCACTGCAGCTGGTTGGGTAAAAGCCAGTAGTGGTTTTGCTTTCAGCAATATTCAAAAAAGAACAAAACAAATGGTTGCTTTACTTGCAGCAAATAAAAAACCAATTTTAAAACGCACTTTATCAGATAAAAAATTTCATTTATACGATAGTGTGCTGTTAGAAGTGCTTACCAAAAACAAATTGTCAGCAGCAGCAATTTTTACCAGCATTTTCAAAAAAAATCCTTCAGAAAGAATACTTCGTTTTTTAAACAATGAAACCAATATTTGGGAAGATGTACAAATTATGAGCTCTGTGCCTACTAAAATTTTTCTACCTATTGCGTTAAAAAAGATTTTTCAAAGCATCATTTCAAAAAGTTAAATCTTCATTATTATTTTACTAATCCTAATTTTTTAAACTGCAAGTTTATCTTTGTCAACTATGCAATCTCTTTCGAATCAACAATTATTACAAGCAGCACAACAATTTGGTACACCACTTTATGTATATGATGCCAATAAAATTACAGAGCAATATCAAAAATTAAAATCAGCTTTTCATAAACCCAATACCAAGTTTTTTTATGCTTGTAAAGCATTAACCAATATTCATATTTTACAACACATTAAATCTATTGGTTGCAATATTGATTGTAGTAGTATTAATGAAGTGAAGTTGGCTTTAAATGCAGGATTCGAAAGCAAGAATATTCTATACACCAGCAATGGCATACACTTCAACGAAATTGAAGAAGCGATTAGCTTAGGCGTTAACATTACTATTGATAGCATTTCGAACTTAAAAAAATTTGCAACTACATATGAAAATAATTATCCTGTAAGTATTAGAATTCGACCGGATATTATGGGTGGTGGAAATATTAATATTTCTACTGGTCATGATAACAGCAAGTTTGGCATTCCTATAACTCGAATACATGATATTCTACACATCATGAAGGAACATCCTTTAAATGTTACAGGTTTACACATACATACTGGCAGTGATATTGAAGATATTAATGTTTTTATTCAAGGCATTGAAGTGTTGTTTGAAATATTACCTCATTTTCCCAACCTTAAATTTTTAGATTTAGGTAGTGGTTTTAAAGTGAAATATAAAGAAGATGATAAGGCCACTGATATAGAATTATTGGCTAAAAAAATTTATGAAGATTTCAATAACCATCCTGCTGCAAAAGATGTAGAAATTTGGTTCGAACCAGGAAAATTTTTAGTAAGCGAATGTGGTTATTTACTAACTACTGTAAATGTGATGAAACAAAATAATGAAGCCAATTTTGTTGGCGTTGATACAGGTTTTAATCACCTCATCAGACCTATGTTTTACGGTGCTTATCATCAAATTAAAAATCTTTCCAACCCCACCGGAGAAAAAGAAATGTATACAGTTGTTGGCAACCTTTGCGAAACAGATACTTTTGCAACTGATAGAGCAATAGAAACTACAACAGAAGATGATATACTTTGTTTTTACAATGCTGGTGCTTATGGATTTGAAATGAGTAGCAATTTTAATAGCAGATGTAAACCTGCTGAAGTATTATTTAAAAACAATGAATTTACTTTGATTAGAAGAAGAGATACATTCGATGACTTGATAAAAAATCAAATTAATTTATCAACTGCACAAAAGTTATGATAACCATAAAAAATATAAAAAAATCGTTTGGAGAAAAAATCATTTTAAATGATATTTCTACAACTTTTTTTGATGGGAAATGCAACCTCATTATTGGCACAAGTGGAAGTGGAAAAACGGTATTAACCAAATGCATGGTGGGCTTATATCCACCAGATTCTGGTGAAGTTTTTTACGAGGATAATGACATGGTTCAAATGGGTACAGCAGAAAAAAAAATACTCCGTCAGCAAATTGGCATGTTATTTCAAGGCTCTGCTTTGTTTGATAGTATGACTGTAGAAGATAATATTAAATTTTCTTTAGACATGTTTACCAAATGGACTTTTAAAGAAAAATTACGACGGGTAAACGAAGTTTTAGCTAGAGTAAATTTGCAAGGCACAAATAAAAAATTCCCTGCTGAATTAAGTGGAGGAATGAAAAAAAGAGTGGGTATAGCCAGAGCCATTGTGCTTAACCCAAAATATTTGTTTTGTGATGAACCTAATAGTGGCTTAGACCCACAAACCTCTATGGTGATTGATAAATTAATTAAAGAAATTACTGTTGAATATAATATAACTACCATTGTGGTTACTCATGACATGAATAGTGTAATGGAAATTGGCGATAATATTATTTACTTACACCAAGGGCAAAAAGAATGGGAAGGCAATAACAAAGAAATCATTTTTAGTAGCAATAAATTACTTAATGATTTCATTTTTGCATCAGAATTTTTACAAGATGCTAAAGAATTAAGAATGATTGAAGCGAAAAAGGGGATTGTAAATTAGGAATTAGGGATTAGGAATTTGTTGAATGGTTAATAAAGATTTTTAGTTTTTAACTATTTAATTTTTTAGTTATTTATTTTTTATTTTTTATTTTTCCAAATATGAAAATCAAACTCCTTCTTACCTTATTATTAATACCTGCAATTGCTTTTTTGCAGCCATCAAAAGATACTTCTGCACCTTATTTTAAAAGTCATTCTTATCCCAACATAAAAATATTGCTTACAGATAGTGTAACAGTTTATACAAAAGCCGATATTCCAAAAGATAAAATAGTAGCTTTTATTTTCTTTTCTCCCGATTGTGAACATTGTCAGCTTACAGCAAAAGAGTTGGTAAAAAAAATAGATAGTTTACAAAATATTCTCATGATCTGGTGCGGACCAAGTTATTTACCAGTAGCCGATACTAAAGCTTTTTACGAAAAATATCAACTCAACCAATTTCCAAACATTATTATGGGTAAAGAAATGGATTATTATATGCCTATTTTTTACAGAATAGAAATTACACCCTATGTAGCCATTTATAAAAATGGAATTTTTTATACTGAACTTAGAAATGGTTTTACTGCAAAAGATTTAATTTATATCAGTACTTATAATTACATTATTCCTACTTATCCAACAGAACCATCCCACGAGAAAAAAAAGAATAAAAAAGGAAAAAACAAATAGGCATTACAAATTGCTTTTACCTTTGCTGCATTAAAT
>JANPAT010000116.1:0-8544 GCA_031430075.1 Chitinophagaceae bacterium
TTATGCAAATGTAAATCCAAGAGGAACAACTACAACTAATGCAGATATTCGACAAATTGCTAAAGCCAAAGCATTGCAAGTTAAATTTACTTCAGGCAAAACAGAACAAACTGGTACAATTGTATTTGACTTTAGAGTCACTAATTAATGACTTACCAAGAAACATTAAATTATTTATATAGCAAATTACCTATGTATAGTAAGGTAGGTATTTCAGCTTATAAAAAAGATATTACAAACACCATTTTACTTTGTGAAAGTATTGGAAATCCTCACAAAAAATTCAAGTCGATACATGTAGCAGGAACGAATGGCAAAGGCAGTACAAGCCATATGTTAGCTGCAATTATGCAAACAGCTGGTTATAAAACTGGTTTATATACATCGCCTCATTTAAAAGATTTTAGAGAAAGAATAAGAGTAAATGGAATAATGTGCGATAAAGATTTTGTGGTTGAATTTGTACAAAAAATAAAACCACAAATTGAAAAAATTCAACCATCATTTTTTGAAGTTACAGTTGCTATGGCATTTGAATATTTTGCAAAACAAAAAGTTGAAATTGCCATTATTGAAACTGGTTTAGGTGGCAGATTAGATAGTACCAATATTATTCAACCGATAATTTCTGTTATTACTAATATTGGGTATGACCATATGGATATTTTAGGAAATACCTTGCCCGAAATTGCATTTGAAAAAGCTGGCATCATTAAAAATAATACCCCAGTTGTAATTGGCGAAAGTTTACCAGAAACAAAGCAAGTATTTATAAATAAAGCATCACAAGAAAACGCATCAATAAGTTTTGCAGAGGAAAATTATACACTCTTAAGCACCACATCAGATCATCAACTTCAATATATTTTGTTTAAACATAATGATCAAAATAAAAATATAGCAATAGATTTATTGGGCATCTATCAAACTAAAAACTTGTTTACTGTTCTTGAAACTTGCAAACAATTAAATAAACAAAGCTTTAAATTAAATGATAAAATTATAACATCGGCTTTATCTCAAACAAAAAGCCTAACTGGACTTCTAGGAAGATGGCAAATTATTGGCGAAAACCCATTAATCATTTTAGATGTAGCACACAATAAAGATGGTGTAACACAAATTGTACAGCAACTTCAACAAACATCTTATAATAATTTGCATTGCATTTTTGGAATGGTAAAAGATAAAGATCATAATGCTGTACTAGAACTTTTACCAAAAAATGCTTTCTATTATTTTACAAATGCCCATATTGAAAGAGCTTTGCCTTGTGAAGAATTACAAAAAAAAGCAAATCAGTTTAACTTAAATGGCAATCATTATTCAAATGTTACTGATGCGTTAGATGCAGCAAAAGCAAAAGCCAATAATAATGATATTATCATAGTTTTTGGAAGCGTTTTCTTAATTGCAGAAGTTAACTATTAATTAAAAATAATAAAACAAAAATTGCAAGTCGATTACATTTTAGTAGGCCAAGGAATTTGTGGCACTTTGTTAAGTTATCAACTGATGCAAAGGAATATTAGTTGTGTTGTTTTAGATGAACAATTACCCAACACCGCTAGCAAAGTTGCTAGTGGAGTAATTAATCCAATTACTGGCAGAAGATTTGTAAAAACTTGGATGATTGAAGAACTTTTACCAGTAGCTAAACAAACGTATCAAGCCTTAGAACAATTTCTCAACATTTCAATTTTTCAAGAAACAGCAGTTATAGATTTTCACACTACAGAGCAAATGCAAAAAGCTTTTGTTGAAAGATCGAATAATGAAAAAGGTTTTTTAAAAATAGATGTAAACGAAAATGAATTTAATAAAATTTTTGATATTGAATATGGTGCAGGAAAAATTGAAACTTGTTACTTAATTGATATCAATTCCCTTTTAGAAAATTGGAGAAATAAATTAATACAATCAAATACTTTAATTGAAGAAATATTTAATGAAGATGAAATCGTCTTCCAAAAAAATATTGTCGTCTACAAAAATATAAAAGCAAAAAAAATAATTTATTGTAATGGCATAAAAGCAGCTCAATCAAAATGGTTTAAGCATTTACCCTTTGTTGCAAATAAAGGAGAGGCTTTAATTGTAGATATTCCAACTTTACCCAAAAAATATCTTTACAAAAATGGAATAACTATTGTGCCTTGGAAAGAAAATTTATTTTGGGTTGGTAGTAGTTATGAATGGAATTTTAATAATGAACAACCTTCAATACAATTCAAAGAAAGAATTGAAACAGCGTTAAAACAATGGTTAAAAATTCCTTTTGAAATAAAAGAACATATTGCTAGTATAAGACCAACCAATACTGAACGCAGACCTTTTATTGGCACCCTAAAACATCAACCACAAATAGCAATATTCAATGGCATGGGAACCAAAGGCTGTTCATTAGCTCCATTTTTTTGTACTGAGCTAGTAAATAATTTAATTGAAAATACTCCAATACATATTGAAGCAGATGTAAATAGATTTTATAAATAATAACAAAAAAATAAGCTAATCTAAATTTTATATTTATAAATTGCATGTAAATTCTAGTTGATGAAAAAAAATATATTAATACTACTTGTAGCATTTTTGGCAGTAAGTTTTAATAAAGCACATGGTCAAGTAATGGCTCAAAAGCCAGTTTGGATAACAATAAAATCTGCTAATCTGAAATGTTGGATTTGTAAGGACAAATTAGAAACTTATATAAACACAGAAAGCAAAGCGAATTATGAAAGTGGTATCAGTCAGGTTAAATTTAATTTATTTAGTTCAGAAATGAGAATTTTATACTACCCAGATAGAATTACACCAGAAGATATCAGAGTTATTATAAATAATGCAGGTTTTGATGCAGATGAAGAAAAAGCAACTGAAGCGAGTTATAAAAAATTGCCTCCTTTATGTAAAAGAAATGAAGACGGTGGTGGCCCTTCGAAAGGAAAACCCTGCCATATGCCTCCAGATAATTATTAAATATTTTATTACCTAATTTTTTTCAATAATAGGGTTGGCATATCTTTCCAGCATAATTCAACTTGATGCGTTTTTTACTATTTGCAATTCTTTTTATTCCTATAATATCGTTCTCACAAAATAATAATGCAATACTTTTAGGAAAAGTTGTTGATGAAGAAGATATTCCTTTAAAAGGCGTATCCATACAACTGCTCAACAAATCAAAAGGTACATTTACAGACGAAAATGGAAATTTTAAATTCATAATTCCATCGAATAAAATAGTTGCAGTTGAGTTTGTATACACAGGTTTTATAACAGTTCTAAAATTTTATAATATTAATGCAGGTAAAGAAGAACAAGTTTTAATTCAGCTTAAAAAAAGTATAGATACACTTAGTGGTGTTACTGTTAAAAGCGATTTTGATAGAAGACAAAGTGGTGCAATTGCAATTGACCCAACTAAAACTTTACTCAACCCATCTCCCAATAACAGCATTGAAAGCTTATTGAAATTTTTTGTTGGTAGCAGTTCAGAATTAACCTCTCAATACTCTGTACGAGGTGGTAGTTACGATGAAAATTTAATTTATGTAAATGATTTTGAAGTGTACAGGCCTTACTTAATTCGTAATGGTCAACAAGAAGGATTAAGTTTTATTAATCCGGAATTAACGGGTAATGTAAAATTTTTTGTAGGAGGATTTCAAGCAAAATATGGAGATAAAATGAGCAGTGTTTTAGACATTACTTACAAAAAACCAAAATCGTCAGGAGGCTCTGCTTATATAGGTTTGCTTGAACAAGGTTTACATATTGAAGGCATTTCAAAAAACAATAAAATAAGTTATTTAGTAGGCGTTAGAAATAGAAGCAACAGAAATTTATTAAGTACTCAAGAAACAAAAGGTAATTATGTTCCTTCATCTTCAGATGTTCAAGGTATAATTAATTATGCATTAAATAAAGATTGGAGTTTTGAACTTTTTGCAAACTCATCTAAAACAAGTTTTTCCTTAGTTCCTGAAGAGGCAAAACTTTCTACATCTGTTTTTACACCAGTTTTTTCTGCAAATCTTGGTCTAGATATTTATTTTCAAGGAGCAGAGAAGGATAGCTATACTACAAATTTCATAGGCTTTTCTGCAATTAATCAGGTAAACAAAAATTTAAAATTAAAATATCAAATTAGCTATTTTACAGATAGAGAAAGTGAAAATATTGATATAGCTGGAGCTTATCTTTTTGGTGAAAGAGATTTTGATAAAACAAAAGCAAGTTTTGGTTTAATCACCAATCCATTAGGAGCAGGAGTATTTCAAAATTTTGCAAGAAATAAATTAGAAGTAAATATTCTTAACGTTACACAAAAAGGATATATAGATACAAGAAATCATAGAATTCAATGGGGTGCTAGTTTTGAACAACAAACTATCAAGGACAAATTAAACGAATGGGAATATAATGATAGTGCAGGGTATTCTCTTCCATACAACCCTTCTGTATTGGCATTAAACAAAGTATTAAAAGGCAATTCAGATATTAATGTTATCAGAACAACAGGATTCATACAAGATAATATCATTATCAGAGATTCCAACGATTTTGTTATTAATGCAGGATTAAGATATAATTTTAATACCCTCAATAATCAGTTAGTAATTTCTCCTAGAGTAGGCATTTCTTTTAAACCAAAACATTGGTTAAAAAATGTAATACTTAAAGCTTCTGCAGGTGCATATTATCAACCTCCATTTTATAGAGAAATGAGAAGATATGATGGCACGCTAAATACCAATTTAAAAGCACAACAAAGTTGGCAATTTAGTGCAGGTTTTGATTATAATTTTAAATGGATGAACAGACCAGCAAGAGTTTCAACTGAAGCTTATTACAAAACAATGAGTATGGTAGTACCCTACGATTTAGATAATGTTAGAGTTAGATATTTTGGAGAAAATATTGCAAAAGCTTATGCAACAGGTATTGAAACTAGGTTGTATGCTGAGTTAGTTAAAGATGCAGAAAGTTGGTTAAGCATTGGTATTATGAATACTAAAGAAAAGATTGACAATTTTGGTTATAAAAATTATTACAATGCAGCAGGTGAATTAATTACTGCATCATCACAAGATCAAACAATAAAAGATAGCACTTTTACAAGTGTTGGATATTTGCGAAGACCCACAGATAGACTTTTAACTATTGGTTTATTTTTTCAAGATTATTTAAGCACTAATAAAAACATTAAAATTTATTTCAGTGGAATTTATGGAAGCAATTTGCCATACAATATTCCAGGAAGTATAAAATATAGAAATGCATTAGTTATTGATCCTTATTTAAGAATTGATTTAGGCTTTGCTGCCTTACTATTAGATGGAGAAAAACAAAATAGAAGAAGCCACTCTCCTTTTAAAAAATTTCAAAACATATGGGCAAGCTTAGAAATATTTAATATAATAGACAGACCAAATACCATTAGCTATTTACTGATCAAAGATTTTCAGAATAACACTTTTACTATTCCGAATAGGCTAACACCACGAATGATTAATTTAAAACTTATTGCTAGATGGTAATTTTTCTTTATTAAATAACCTCATTCGAAAATTTATTTTAAAATAATGACAAAGTTTTGCAAAGCTCATCAATATTTTATGAAAAGAATTTTCCAGTTATTTTTTTGCCTCTTTTTTTTAGTAACAACTATATCAGCTTTTGCTCAAAACAAGGGCAATTTATCAGGCAATATTTTAGATGCAGAAAATAAAAGTCCTCTTTCATTTACCATTATTACTATAAAAGAACTGAACAAAACAGCTATTTCTGATAGCTTGGGTAAATATCGATTTCAAAATATTACAACTGGTGCTTATACTATTATTGCTTCTAGAACAGGATATAATAATCAAATAAAATATAATATTCCTGTGAGTAGTGGAAATGAAAATGAAATTTCATTTGAACTAATACCCAATTATTCAAATATTAATGAAGTATTAGTAAAAACAACAAGAAGAACTGCAAGAATTGCATCATTAACAACACCACTTAGTGTTCAACTTTTAACTACAGAAGAAATAAAAACCAATCCTGGGGGCAACTTCGATATTAGTAGAGTAATTAATTCTTTACCAGGAGTAACAGGGTCTGCAGGAAGTGTTGGAAGTTATAGAAATGATATTATAGTTCGTGGTGGAGGACCTAGTGAAAATGTTTTTTATTTAGATGGAATTGAAATTCCCATCATTAATCATTTTGCAACACAAGGAAGTGGTGGTGGTCCAACAGGAATTTTAAATGTATCGTTCATAGAAGATGTAAAACTTTCTACAAGTGCTTTTGATGCCAAATTTGATAATGCTTTATCAAGTGTTTTTGAGTTTAAACAAAAAATTGGTAATACAAACAAAACACAAGGAAATGTAAGATTAAGTGCTTCGGAATTAGCTGCAACTTTCGATGGCCCTTTAAATAAAAAAAATAATTTAACTTACTTAGCCTCTGCAAGAAGAAGCTATTTACAATTACTTTTTTCTTTAATAGATTTACCTATTCGTCCAAACTTTTGGGACTTTCAATATAAAGTTACTTACAAGCCAAATTCAAAAAGTACTTTAACTTTTTTAGGTGTTGGTGCGATAGATGAGTTTAGTTTTGGAACTATAAAAAAACCAACACAAGATAAAATTTATATTCTCAATCAAGCACCATCAACCCAACAAAAAAATTATACTGTTGGTTTAAATTACAGAAGAACAATATCAAATGGCTATTTAAATCTTGCTTTAAGTAGAAATGCTTTAGAAAATAAAGTTGAGAAATATGACAACAATGATTTTTCAAATTTAAATAATCTAAGATTTAATATTAACTCGTCAGAAATTGAAAATAAATTAAGAATCGATGTTAATCAGAGTTACAACAGTTTTAAAATTTCTTATGGTGTAGTACTTCAACAAGTTTTTTTTAGTGCTTTAAATAATATCAGAATTAGAGCAGCTGTTGGAAGTCAGACTGAAGAAAGATTAATATATAATAGCAATATTAACTTTTTAAAATATGGTGGTTTTATACAAGCTGGCAAAAGAATATTAAATAATAAATTGGGATTGAGTTTAGGTGTAAGAACAGATATGAATTCTTTTACATCAACAGGAAAAGATTTTATAAATAACCTCTCACCAAGAGTTGCATTAAATTATGTGTTAAGTAATACCTTAAATTTAAATGCATCAGTAGGTACATACTCAAAACTAGCTTCGTATACTATTTTAGGCTTTAGAAACAATACTGGTGTTTTAATACATGATAATATTCCTTACATTAAAAACACACATTATGTTTTAGGTATTGAGTATTTACCTAAAGCTACAACCAGATTTACTATAGAAACATTTTTTAAAAAATATACAAATGTTCCTGTTACAAGTAGAGACGGAATTAATATTAATAATTTAGGTGCAGATTTTGGAACTGTTGGAAACGAACCTATACAATCTTCAGGCACAGGAGAAAGTTATGGAGTAGAATTTTTTGCACAACAAAAACTAACTCAACGTTTTTTTGGAATATTAAGTTATACTTTCTTTACGAGTAAATTTAGTAATGCAAATGGAAATCTTATTGCAAGTGCCTGGGATAATAGGCATTTGATTAATTTAACTTTTGGCTACAAGTTTAAAAGAAATTGGGAATTAGGAATTAAGTACAGGTTTCAAGGTGGAGTACCTTTTACACCTTTTGATTTAAATGCCAGCCAACAAAATTTTTTAACACAAGGCCAAGGATTATTAGATTTTTCTCAGTTTAATACTAATCGATTAGATGCTTTTTCAAGTAGTGATTTTAGAATCGATAAAAAATGGTATTTTAAAAAAACAACATTAGATTTATTTTTAGATGTAACCAATTGGTGGTCTGCAAAAAATGTTTCTTATCCTAGATATAGTTTTGAACGAGATTTAACAACACAAAATTTTAAAACTACAGATGGTCAACCAATAAAGGCAGATGGCAGTAATGGTATCCCAATAATACTAAAGAATGATGCAGGAAACCTTATTCCTACAATTGGATTTATAGTTGAGTTTTAAACTAAAAAAGCCTGCGAAATGCAGGCTTAAATGACATAAATTTTTAATTATTATTCTGTTGAAGGAACTGCTCTTGCATATTGACTTATCTCTCTAATTTTTCCATTAACTAATCTATACGATTCATTCAACATATGAGTTTCAGATTTACCAGTTTTATAAAAATATGATTCTTTAATCCATTGAATAACCCATTCATCACCTGCATCTTTATTATCAACAGCAATAATAGCAGTATATGTTTGTTTTGCACTATCCATTGAACTTCTCCAACCATTTAAAAAAGCAATTGCAGAATCATGTACTAATTCAACATGCATGCCATCAGCAAGAGTAACAGTTAAAGAATCTGCTAGTAAAGTTCCTGCTGCTGCAACATCACCAGCTATCATATTTTTATTCCAATTCATTACAGTAACCATATTTTCAGGATTACCAATACTTGCTGTTCCTTTATACATTACATCTAAAGGCAATTCAACTT
>JANPAT010000117.1:0-2111 GCA_031430075.1 Chitinophagaceae bacterium
TTGTAACAGGCAGTTTAATTATAGAAGAAAATGGAAGCTTCTACAATAGATTAATTTGGATGATGCCCAATGGCCAAATGGGTTACTACGATAAACGGCATTGTTTTGCTTATGGAGGAGAAGATCAACATTATACAGCAGGTAAAACCAAAACTATTGCTCAGGTAAATGGCTGGAAAATTAATTTACAAATTTGTTACGACCTAAGATTTCCTGTTTGGAGTCGACAACAAAAAAACAACTTGTATGATGTGTTAATTTATGTTGCCAACTGGCCAGAAAAAAGAAGTCATGCTTGGAAAAGTTTATTAGTGGCTCGTGCTATTGAAAATCAGTGTTATGTTATTGGAGTAAATAGAATTGGGAACGATGGAAATGATATTAATCACAGTGGTGCAAGTATGGTTATAAATCCTTTAGGTGAAGTGTTGTATCAAAAAGAAGATG
Organism: Chitinophagaceae bacterium; assembly: GCA_031430075.1. Lineage (GTDB taxonomy): Bacteria > Bacteroidota > Bacteroidia > Chitinophagales > Chitinophagaceae > CAIVPM01. Next base: position 448 of record JANPAT010000117.1, read on the forward strand.
TTGATGACCTTTTTACCATAACACTAGATAAACAAACACTTGAAGATATTAGAAACAAATTTCCTTTTTGGAAAGATGCTGATGATTTTTTATTGAAATAAGTTGCAATGGAAATAAAAACAGAAAAAGTAAGAATTGATAAGTATTTGTGGGCTATACGAGTTTTTAAAACCAGAAATCTTGCTGCTGAAGCCTGCGAAAAAGGCAAAGTAAAATTAAAAGGAGATTCAGTTAAAGCTTCAAAAGCTGTTCATACAAATGATGAGTATGAAATTAAAACAGAAGCAAGAAAATGGATAATAAAAATCATTTCGATTATTGACAAAAGAGTGGCTTATGCCGAGGCTATTAAATATTATGAAGACATTACACCTATTGAAGAAAAAGATGCAGTAGATTTTCATGCCCCATCATTTCAAACAGGTAAAAGATTAAGTAAAACAGGAAGGCCTTCAAAAAAACAAAGAAGAAACCTAGAAGATTTTACAGCATCAGATTAATTAGATTTTGCTATTTTCTCATTCAGTGTGGCCCTGAACTCATGACGAATATCTTCGGTTAAATTATCTTTTGGAATGAGAAAAAAAGATTTTTTATTAAAGTATAAATGAAAGAAATAAGGGCTTTCAAAAAAATGAGTAAACTGGCTCCATTGCCAACTTACATAACTCTTTTCATTTTCTATTCTCAATGTTGACTCACTAACAAAAGCTAAAAAATTATTTTTAAAAGTTTCGGATTTTTTATACAGCATCTGTGGCATGATAAACCAAACGGAAACTAAAATAATCAGCCAAATAAATGTTCCTAACAAAAAAGGCTCTGGTCTAATTTTTTTTGTATATAATAACACTGCAGAAAGTATTACAAATACATTGATGATAATCATTAACCACTTTATCTCTTTCAGAGAAACAAAATGCAATCGCAAACCTTGAATTACTTTTCTTTTATTATAATTAAAACTAAACTCCATAAAATAAAAAATTAGTATAGGTAAAGTTGATGCTCAAAAATGTAATTCATTATTCAACTAATGATTAGTTATTTCTATTGTTTTTAGTAGGACATTAAGAATGTTCAGCTCCTCTTTCTTCAGCAATGCCTTCATCCAAAATATCTTGCTCTCTATTATCATTCCACTCTATTATAAAATTATTTCTACCTTCTCCCAGAACAAGTTTTATAAATTTTTGTTGAGATAATTCTAATATTGAAAGAAATAAAAAAATGGCATGAATTCTATTTTCACACACTTCAAATATTTTTTCGAATGAAACCATTTTTTCTTTTTCAACAGTTGCCAGTAAATAATCTTTACTTTCTTCTACAGTATAATTATACTTTACAACTGTGTGTACAGGTTGGTTTTGACGATCGTGAACTCTTGTCATTACTTTTTCAAAAGCCTTCATCAACTTAAACAAAGTAATGTTTTGTATTTCGGTGCCTTCGCCACTTTCTTCTCCAATGGAAATAAGTTCTTTTTGTAGATTACCTCTTTTAATCATCAACATTCGTATAGATTCCATTTCAGCCATTTCAGTAGCAACTTCTTTAAATCTTTTATATTCTAAAATTTTATCTACTAGCTCTTGTCGAGGATCAACTTCATTTCCGTCAGCATCAATTTCTTTTCGAGGTAATAACAAACGAGCTTTTAT
>JANPAT010000118.1:0-2760 GCA_031430075.1 Chitinophagaceae bacterium
ATGGTCCTGTTGTAAAATTTGCTGAACCTGATGAAACACCAGTATTTCTTACAATAATATCAAATGCAGTTTTTTGAAGTTCTTGTCCTGAACAACCTTGAAAATAAGAATAACAAACTGCTAAAACACCAGATGATAATGGTGATACACCAGTATTTGTATTATCATACATGATAATATTTTCTGTATTATTAGCAATATTTTGGCTTGCAGTTATTCCTCCTTCTGGCCAGTTCATACCCACTGCTTCTCTCCAAGTAGTTAAAGCTCTTTGTGCAGATGGTTTAGCAGCAGAAGCATCAAAATCTAAAGCTCCACCTGAAGTATTATTACTGAAATATACGGTATAACCACCAGTTCCATTTTGGTTCATTAAATTGGCTTCTTTTGTAATACCACTTACCGATGAAGATAAAATGCTATAAAATACATTTAAGAAATCAATTGACTGACCTGACAATCCTGTTGTTTCTCTCACTGCAATATAACCAGTGGCAGCAGTTGTTGGCACTTTTAATTGAATTTGAGTATCAGTCCAAGAAATTACAGAATTATCGGTTGAGTTAACAATAAATGAGGGAGAGATTCCACCAGTATTTCCATTAGCAAATAATACAGCAGCTGAACCACCTGCAACTCCAAAGCCAGTACCAATAATGGTTAACACGTTAGTTGAAGGATTTAAGGTAGCACCTGCATTAACTGTTGTTGGACTAAAACTGGTTATACTTGGTGTAGCTTCTGTGCTATTTGAATTGGTGTTAACACTAAAACTTGCATCTTTAATTTTGATTGAATTAGCTGTTTTTATTATTAATTCACTATATAAACTTCCTGCAATATCATCGTAAGATATAAATGGAGCAATGGCTTTTGTATTATTATAATTATAAACAAAACAACCCTGGCTACTACTGTAAACATCCATTAAAACCTCATTGGTTGTTGGAGATTTTAAGTTCAATACATTAGGATATAAAAAAAACACTCCAATATTACCTTCTTGTAAACTTAATAAATCACTTGCTTCAATTGTTGAGTTGCCAATATTTCCACCCTGAGTTAAAACCTCAATATAATCGGCAGTTACCCCTCCTTTAAATATTTTATAAACTTTAATTTTATTAGATGTAAAAATGAAGCTGTGATCGGCATTCCAAAAACAAGTTTTACTTACTACTTTACCTTCGATAATATTAGTTGAATGGGTAATTTTTTCTTCGATACTAACCGGATAAAGTGCATTTGCAAAAACTTTATTTGCAAAACTTAAAAGCAAAATTGCCAAGCAGCAAGTAAAAATTCTTTTCATATTTATTTTATATTAAGGTTTAAAATTATATCAATTATTTTATTTACGGCATAATGATTAAAGGACTAGCTGCATTGATTTCCATTAACTCCAATTCAAAAGTTAAATCCTTACCTGCTAAAGGATGGTTGGCATCTAATTTCACCACTTCATCAGTAGCACTAACAACAACTACGGGAAAATTTTGACCACTTTTATCACTCATTTGTAATTGCATACCAGGTGCTGGTTGCATATCTTCTGGAAATTGATTTCTTGGAAAATCAATAATCATTTCTTCTTGTACAGGGCCATAAGCTTCAATAAATGGAATATTTATTGTTTTCATATCACCCACTTTCATATTCATTACACCATCATCAAAACCTAGAATAACCATTCCACTTCCAACTTCAAATTCAAGTGGTTCTCTTTGTTTTGATGAATCAAAAATACTTCCATCACTTAAAGTCCCATGATAATGTATTTTAATAGTATCTCCTTTTTTTACTACTTGCATATTTTTGTTTTTATAGTTGTTGGCAAAGAAAGGAAAACTTGTATTATGTTCGCAGAAACTAGCAATAATTAATGGTAAACATTATTGCAAATAATAGTTTTTAAGATTAAATTAATTTATAAAGACTTATGCAAGCCGACTTTTTAAAAAGCTTATTTAAAAATCAAAAATTTTCATCAAATAATTTTTTCTTAATTGCAGGTCCTTGTGTTGTTGAAGGAGAAGAAATTGTTTTTGAAATTGCAGAAAGAGTTTCAACTATTTGCAAACAACTTGAAATACCCTACATTTTTAAAGCGTCTTATAAAAAAGCAAATAGAACCAGTTTAAATTCGTTTACTGGTTTAGGTGATAATGTTGGATTAGAATTAATTAAAAAAACTGGCGAAAAGTTTAATGTGCCCACCCTAACTGATGTTCATACTGCTGAAGAATGTGCTATTGCTGCAAAATATGTTGATGTGTTACAAATTCCTGCTTTTTTATGCCGACAAACCGATTTACTCCTTGCTGCTGCTGCAACAGGTAAAATTGTTAACATTAAAAAAGGACAATTTTTAAGTGGACCATCAATGAAGTTTGCAGCAGATAAAATAAAACATGCGGGTAATAATCAAGTAATTTTGACTGAACGAGGAACAACTTTTGGTTATCAAGATTTGGTTGTTGATTATAGAAATATTCCTTGGATGCAAGAAACTGGTTGTCCTGTTGCAATGGATGTAACGCATAGTTTACAACAGCCCAATCAAACCAGTGGCATAACTGGTGGCAATCCTCAACTAATTGGTACAATTGCAAAAGCTGCAATAGCAACTGGTGCAGATGGTTTATTTATAGAAACACATCCAAACCCAGCCAATGCAAAAAGTGATGGAGCCAATATGTTACAATTAGATTTATTAGAAAATTTACTGAAACAATTGGTAAAAATTCGTCAATCCATTCT